>DAPKRQ010000197.1:0-38145 GCA_031800475.1 Myxococcales bacterium LLY-WYZ-16_1 | reverse complement strand
GACGAACCAGTCGTGGGCCTCGGCGTCCTCCAAGAGGCGCTGGATGAGGTACGGGGCGCTTTGGCCGGCGCCGAGAACCAGGACGTGCCGCACGGGCACGGTCTGCCAAAGTCCCCCATCGGAAGAGAAGTGCTTTTCTCGGCGGGGGGTTTCTGACAGCTTCCGCCGCCGTGAGCCGAGGACCGAGGGTCATCGCGCTGGTTGCTGCAGCGGCGGGCTGGACCGGACCGTGGGGTGCGGGTGCGGCCGTGGCGGCGCCGGCACCGGCCGATGCCAACCAGGCCGTGCTGATGCTGCGGACGGCCCGCGGCGACGCCTTCGCGAAACGGGCCGACGCGGTGGTTTCGGCTTGCCGTGGGACCCTCCGCTTCGCCCTGCGGGACCACCCCCCCCTCGCCGCAGAAGTGCAGCGGCGCGTCGAGACCGCGAAACCCGCGGTGGCCCGAAAAGCCCTCGACCTCTATCCGTGCTTCACGACGGCACGGTTCGCGCCGGCGATCGACGCAGGGCTTGCCCGGCCGCCGGTGGCACCCTATGCCGCCGAGATCGCCGCCCGGCTCGAGGAGCCCCGCACTCTGCCGCATCTCGAGCGAGAGCTGGCCGACCGCGGCGACCGCTGCCTCGAGCCGCCCAGCGAGGCCGAGCGCGAGGTGTGCGTGTGGCTGGCCTACGCCCTGGGCCCGGTCGGTGGGGCGGCAGGCGCCCAGGCCCGTGCGTCCGTCGCTCCCCGGCTGCTCGCGCTCCTCGACTCGAAGGCACCCAAGGTTCGAGAGGTGACCGTGGAGAGCCTGTTCGCTTGGGGCGAAAAGGAGCATGCTGCGGCGATCCGGCGTTTGGTGAAGCGCGAAAAGAATGGCGGATTCGACAGCCCGAACGAATCGGGCCTGATCGGTCGGTTCGAGCAACGGGCTCGAGCTCTGCAGAAGGGACGCAAGTGACCTGGTTTTGGATCCTGTTCGGCGCCGTCCTGGTCGGGGCGGTGATCCGCGCTTCTTTTTCTTCCGTGGTTCGTTGGGCCGTGCGCCGGAGGTTGGGAGGGTTCACCCACCGCTACAACCACGTGGACCCGAACCTTCCGTTGGAGCTGCGGGATACCCGTCGGGTCGCGGTGATCGGGGGTGGCCTGGCCGGCGTGAGCGCGGCCTTCCATCTGGGTGAGCGTGGCTTCGCAGTCACCTTGCTCGAGCGCGAACCCTACCTGGGGGGAAAAGTCGGCTCCTGGACCACCACCGGTCCGGAGGGCGAACAGCTCCCGGTCAGTCACGGCTTCCATGCCTTCTTTCGACACTACTACAACCTGAATCGATTCCTGCGCCGGCATGGAATTCGGCAGGGTTTTCGCTCGATCGACGATTACATGATCGTGCGTCCGGACGGAGACCACCTGGGGTTCGGCGAAATGGAGCCGACGCCGTTGCTCAATCTACTTTCGCTTCACAAGAGCGGATTCTTTCGTTGGCGCGACATTCTGTTCAGCTCGGCTCGAAATCACATGAACGTGTTCTTTCAATACGAACCGGAATCGATCTTTCGAAAGTTCGACGATGAGCCGTTCGATCAGTACGCCGCCCGGACTGGGCTCCCGGAACGGTTGCGGCTGGCGTTCAACAACTTCTCGCGCGCGTTCTTCGCCGACGAGTCGAAGCTGTCGACCGCCGAGCTTTTGAAAAGCATTCACTTCTACTACTTTGGTCACGACCACGGACTCGTGTACGATTATCCGACCGCAGACTTCGCGAAGTCTTTGTGGGAACCCGTCCGCAAGCGCCTGGACGATCTGGGGGTGGAAGTTCGCCTCGAGTGTCCGGTGAATTCGCTCGAACGGAGCGCCGTGGGCACTTGGAATGTGAATGGGGACTCGTTCGACTACGTCGTGCTGGCGGCCGACGTGGCCGGTGCGCGGCCGCTGCTCGAGCCTCTGAAGCCGCCGATTTCGACCGAATCGATCCAGCCGGGCCAGCCGTACGCGTCGGTTCGCATGTGGGTGGACCGAGACGCCCGAAACATGACGCCGCCGTTCGTGATCACCGACCGCGTCCACGCTCTGGATGCCGTCGCATTCTACCACCGCATGGAGTCGGAAGCGGCCGATTGGGTGAGGGCGAACGGAGGTGCAGTGATCGAGCTGCACTGCTACGCGGCGCCCGATCACCTGACCGAGGACGACGAAGCCCTGGTCGATACCATGAAAAAGGAACTCGAGCGGTTCTTTCCGGAGCTCGAGGGATATCGGGTCCGCCATCAAACCCAGTACGTGGCTCGAAACTTCACGGCCTTTCACGCCGGCCTCGGGCGAAATCGTCCCGGCACCGAAGTCGGGCTTCACAACCTCTTCGTGGCGGGCGACTGGGTGAAGCTGCCGTTTCCGGCCATGCTGATGGAGGCTGCTTTCTCCAGCGGCCTGCTGGCTGCGAATGCGATCTTCTCGAAGGAAGGGCTGCGACAGGAGCCGGTCGATACCGTGCCCCCGGTGGGACTCATGGTGTCTCGGGCTCGATCCAATCGATCTCTCGAGCCGTCTTCCGCCCGATCAGGCACTCGTCGAGCCCCGTCGGAAGCCTGACCGAGCCATCTGCCAGCGGGATCGAACCGGCCATCAAAACGGCCTGCGTCTGGTCGCGATTTCGACCTCGCTCCGGGTTCGCATAACCTTCGGGAAACCGGGGCCGGCCGTCGGCGCCGTAGCGGTCGGTGGCGCCGGCGATGTGCATCAGCTCGTGGGTCACCACCACCCGCAGCATGCCGGTGAGCTCCCGGTCCGCGAAGGCGTGCACCAGGGCAACCTGGCCGCGCATCAGTCCCAAGCTGTGGTCCAGCACCGCCCCCTTTCGGGCCGGATGAAGCAGCAGCACCACCCGGATGTCGGGCTCTGGATCTTCCACCCGCCCGAGTTCCCAAAAGCTCCACCAACGAAGCTTCAGGCTGTACAACAGGGTGCCGAGCCAGCCGATCTCGGGGTGGGGCAGCGGGGGAAAGGCGTCCAGGGGCTCGGTGACCACGAATCGCACGTCCGGCTCGAAGCCAAGGCCGTGCCGGAGGGCCTCCCGGGCCAAAAAGTCCGAGATCGGGGCAAAGTCCTGAGGCTGAAGAGACTGGGCGAACCGAGCCTCCTCTGGGGACTCGGGCGCTGGATAGATCGCAACCACCAGCGGCTCCACCCACGTGCGGATCTTTCGAATCGACGCCCACTGGTTCCAGGCCACCGCAGCCAGCACCACCAGGAGGACGCCGATACGAAACCATCGAAAGCGCGTGGCGAAGTCTGCCACGTCAGCGGCCCTTCTTCGGCGTCTCGGCGGCCCGGCGCTTGACCGAGGTCTTTCTCGGCCGGCGCTTCTTCGCCGCGCCGGCCGAGGTCTTCCTCGGCTTCGCCAGACTGCGGGGAGTGGACTCGTGCTTTTTCTTGGCGCGGACCTCGAAGGGCGCTCGGGCGGGTCGCCGAGCCTGGGCCGCCGACAGCCACCCGTACACCGTGACTTCGTCCCGATCGTGAAACAGGTGTCGGCCCCGCAGGCCGGTCCACCCGCCTTCCTTCAAGATGGCGACCACTTCTTCCAGCTGCTGGACCTTCTTGCGCATGGGGAGTTTGAAGTTCGCCACGAATTGCCGCGCCCACCCGCGTCGGCCCCACTTGGCGATCAGGCGGGCCACCTCCGCCGGTCGCCACGCCATGTCGCACACCACCCAGTCCAGGGTGTCGGGGGGGGCGTAGTCGAAGGCGCTTTCGCGCAGGTGCTCGAGCCGTCCCGCCGGTGCCGTCACCTTCAGCGTTTTGGGGTCCACCGCCACCACCCGGGCACCGCGGCCGAGCAACACCTGCGTCCACCCACCGGGCGCCGCCCCCAGGTCGGCCACCGTTTCGCCCCGCTCGGGGCCCACGCCCACCCAATGGATCGCTTCCTCGAGCTTGAGACCGGCCCGGGACACCGCGTCGGCCGGTCTTCGGAGCTTGGTCCGGCCGGCCGGCTGCGGGGACAGGACGTCGCGGGCCTCGGTGATGCCGACCCACACCGTCTCGGTCGAAATCACCCAAACCTGCACCCATCGTCGAGCTTCGGAGACGAGAACCTCCTGGTGGGAACCTCCGTGTCGCGCCGCCGAGGTCCAGTCCCATCCTCGCATCCTCTGTTGGAGCTCCTCGGCCAGGGGACGGCGCGGGTCCTCCGGGTCGCCGCTGTCGGGCGCCACCACCTGCAAGCACCCCTCGAACGGACGTTCGGTGGACAGGACTCGGGTCAGGCCGTCCTGCACCGCCTCTGGCCACGCCTGCACCGGCTGGGGCTTTCGCATGGCCTGGCGGGCGAAGAACGGCGCCTCCAGCCCAGTGCGGAGCTTGCGGGCAGACGCCGCCACCACGCCCGGTGCGACCACTTCGGCGTCTTCGGCGAGTTCGGCAACCAGGTCCGCTTCGAAGCCCGCCCGCGTCAGGTAGCCCCAAGCTGCACGCACGGAGCACGCTTCGGGTCTCGATACCCGACCGGTCAAGTCGCAGCGCATTGACCGACCTCGGCCGGCGTAGTACCCGCCGCAAGCCATGGATGGCTCTGCGGAGCTCCTCACGGCGGTGGTATTTCTGCCGTCGCTGGGCGCCCTTCTGCTCACGCTGTTTCCGGTCCGGGATCACACGAACCTGAAGGCGACGGTGTTGGGGGTCTCCATCCTGACGTTCTCGTTGTCACTTGGCTTGTGGTTCGGGTTCGAACCTACGGACGGCTACGCCTTCGTCACCGACGTGCCCTGGGTCGCGCCGCTCGGGATCGGGTACCGGGTTGGAATCGACGGGATCTCGCTGGTGCTCGTGGTCCTCACCACCTTCCTGATGCCGATCACCGTGCTCGCGGCGTGGAACAGCATCGACAAGCGGGTGAAGGAGTTCGCCGTGTCCATGCTGGTCCTCGAGACCGGCATGCTCGGTGCCTTCGTGGCTTTGGACTTGTTCCTGTTCTACGTCTTTTGGGAAGCGATGCTGATCCCGATGTACTTCATCATCGGGGTGTGGGGCGGAGCCCGCCGGGTCTACGCCGCGGTCA
The DNA here is from genome assembly GCA_031800475.1 of Myxococcales bacterium LLY-WYZ-16_1. Lineage (GTDB taxonomy): Bacteria > Myxococcota > Kuafuiibacteriia > Kuafuiibacteriales > Kuafuiibacteriaceae > Kuafuiihalomonas > Kuafuiihalomonas phototrophica. Next base: position 33,115 of record DAPKRQ010000197.1, on the reverse strand, counting down.
AGTTCTTCTTGTTCACCATGGCCGCCTCCCTGCTGATGCTGCTGGCCATCATCTACGTGGCGAGCACATCGGATGGTTGGGACTTCAGCTTGCAGGGCGCCCTGCAGCGCTCGGTCGACCCAGCCATCGAGCCCCTGCTGTTTTGGTCCTTCGCCTTGGCGTTCGCCGTCAAGGTGCCCATGTTCCCGGTCCACACCTGGCTTCCGGATGCCCACACCGAAGCCCCGACACCGGGGTCGATGATCTTGGCCGGCGTCCTCTTGAAACTCGGCGTATATGGCTTCGTTCGCTTCGCTTTTCCCCTGTTTCCGGATGCCGCGGTCGGTGCCTTGCCGGTCTTGGGGTGGCTCGCGGTAACGGGCGTGCTCTACGGGGCGTTGGTCGCCTGGGTGCAGAGCGACATGAAGAAGCTGGTCGCTTACTCTTCGGTCAGCCATCTGGGCTTTTGCATGCTCGGGCTCTCGGCCCTCACCGCCGAGGGCGTGGCCGGGGCTCTGTTCGTGTGCATCGCGCACGGCCTGTCGACCGGTGCCCTGTTCATGCTGGTCGGCGTGCTCTACGAACGCAGGCACACCCGGGTGATGGCGGACTACGGCGGCATTGCCCGCCAAATGCCGGTGTTTGCGTTTTTTTTGGTCATGACCGCCATGGCCAGCGCGGGGCTACCGGCTTTGTCCGGTTTCCCGGGCGAGTTTTTGGTTTTGCTCGGGACCTTCACCGCGCCAGTGTCGAGCTCCGGCATGATGCCTCGGCTGTGGGGCATCCTGGCGGCGATCGGCGTGATCTTGGCGGCGGTATATCTTCTATGGATGGTGCAGCGGATCCTGTTCGGGCCGCTGACCAACCCCGCAAATCGAGAACTGTCGGACATGAACCCGCGGGAGATCTTCGTGGCGTCGACCCTGATGGGGGCGGCGCTCGTGTTGGGGCTCGCCCCCAGCTTGGTGTTGGACCCGTTGGCGGGCCCTTCCGAGGCCTGGATCGGACGGATCCAGCGCCGGGCTGGGGTGGAGGCGCGGGTCGATGTGGGCTCCTTGCGACCCCAGCTCGGACAGAAGCTGAGGAAGCCGCCTGCCCACCAGGCCGGGCAAGGTGGCGACCACGGTGGCGGGGAGGCCCACTGACATGTATGCTGCTTTGGCCCCCTTCGTGGTGCTGCTGACCGTCGGTCTTTTGCTCCTGCTCTACGAGGTCTTCTCGGAAGAGCCCGAGCGGGAATGGGCGACCCGCTTGGCAGCGGTCAGCCTGACGGTGGCCGGGGCGCTCGTGGCCTGGGACTTGGGTACGCCCCCTGCCGATCTATTGGGCGGAGGCGGGACTGCAGGCGCGCCGATCCGGTTGGACGACTTCGGTCGCGCAACGACCTTGATCGTTTTGACGGGAGGCCTGGTTTCCATCCTGATCTCGCCCCGCTATGCCCGGGCGAGCGGTCACGCCCACGGCGAGTACTACGCCCTGATCCTGTTCGCCTGCGCCGGCATGATGGTCATGGTCTTCGCGGCCGACCTGATGACCTTCTTTTTGGGTCTGGAGACCATGTCGGTCGGGGTCTACTGCTTGACCGCCCTGCGTCTGGACGACCGCCGTTCGTCGGAGGCGGCGCTCAAGTACCTGTTGATGGGTGCGTTCGCCACGGGCTTTCTCCTTTTTGGCATCGCCTTCGTATACGGCGCCACGGGCTCGGTCGGCTACGACGCCTTGGCTCGGGCGCTTTCGGGGGATGGCGCAAAGGAGCTGTATTCGCTGCTCCCGGTGGGGGTGACGCTCCTGTTGATCGGCTTCGCATTCAAGGTGGCGGCGGTGCCGTTTCACATGTGGGCACCCGATGTGTACGAGGGTGCGCCGACCCCGGTCACCGCGTTCATGGCCGTGGCGGTGAAGGCTGCGGCCTTCGGGGCGCTGCTCCGCTTTGTCCGGGTGGGGCTGCAGGTGCTGCCCGACCCCGACGCCATGGTCTGGGTGCCGTTCTTGGCCTGGTCCTCGGTGCTCACCTTGTTGATCGGCAACGCCCTGGCCCTGGTCCAGCCCACCATCAAGCGCATGCTCGCCTACTCGTCGGTGAGCCACGGGGGCTTCATCTTGATGGGCGTGGTGGCGGCGGCGAAGGGCGAGCCCACCGGCAGCACCTCGGTGCTCTACTACCTGGCGAGTTACACCGTCATGACCTTGACCGCTTTCGCGGTGTTGAGCCTGCTGGAGTCGAAAGGGACGGGGCCCGAAGCCGAACGCTACGGAGCTTTCGCAGGTGTCGGCTATCGCCACCCGGCTTACGGCATCGCCATCACCCTGGCCATGGCGGCCCTCGGCGGCTTGCCGCCCACAGCGGGCTTTTTCGGCAAGATGTTCCTGTTCACGGCGGCCATCGAGGCCGACGAAGCGTGGCTGGCGGGTGTGGGCATCACCGCCACCGTGGTCAGCCTCGTCTACTACCTGCGGACGGTGGCGGCGTTCTACATGCGCGAGGTGCCTGACCCGGGTCCGACGGTCGAAGCCCAAGGGCACCCGGTGGCCCATCTGGGGCTGGGACTGGCGGTGTTCGGGATCTTGCTGTTGGGGCTGGCGCCGGGCCTGTGGCTGGCGGTGACCGAGATGGCCTCCCAAAGCTTGGGCTGACGCCCGCTCCCTCCTCGAGGCCCCCGGCTCGGGCCGCGCCCCGCGAGCGACCGGTCGTCCGGGACCGGAGACGCTCCACGCGGGAGGCTTCAAAACCTCGATTTTCGGGGCTTTTCGTTCCTGTCGGGGCGCGTCGAAACAGCTCGCGTTCGATCTTGACAGCGCTCAACGGCTCGTGATGAATGCGCGTCCTCTTCGGGCGGGCAGGCATGGGGCCTCGCCGCGGCGATCCGGAGGGAGGAGGAAGCGAACGCCGCTGCGCCGACGGTCGAAGTCGTCTCGATACCAGGTTGGACGGGTTTCGTGAGCACCCAGCTCCCCGACCAACGCTCGATCGGGAAACGAAACGCCGCCGGGCAGGTGAACGAGGACATGGCCGAACGTCGGTGCAAAGCGTGCGCGCAGGAATACCGACGGTCGATGAGGGGTGAAATACCCCGCCTGGCAAGTCGACACCCCACCCGGGGTCCGTCGAGCCTGCACCTCCGAATCACATCGGCGATTGCGAAATCATGGCCCGCGAAGGCGGGTGCGAACCCGAGACGTGCCTCGTGCCGCCCGGGTCATTTGGAGCGAAGACGGATGCCCACGATCAACCAGCTGATTCGCAAGGCGCGGCAAGACCCCTTCGTGGGGACCAAATCACCCGCCCTCAAGTCCTGCCCGCAGCGGCGCGGGGTGTGCGTACGCGTATATACCTCCACGCCGAAGAAGCCGAACTCGGCCCTGCGGAAGGTGGCCCGCGTTCGGCTGACCAACGGCATCGAGGTCACCGCCTACATCGGCGGCGAAGGCCACAACCTGCAGGAGCACTCGGTGGTGCTCGTTCGGGGGGGCCGCGTGAAGGACCTGCCGGGTGTTCGCTACCACATCGTCCGTGGAGCCCTGGATGCGTCGGCGGCAGAGGGCCCCTCCAACACCAACAAACTCAAGCGCAACCAGGGCCGTTCCAAGTACGGCGTGAAAAGGGCCCGCTGAGGCTCGGAGGACTGATCGATGCGTCGCCGCGAATCGCCGAAGCGCAAAGTTCTTCCGGATCCGAAGTTCCACGACCGGACGGTCACGAAGTTCATCAACGCCATCATGCTCGACGGCAAGAAGGCCGTGGCCGAGCGGATATGCTACCGGGCCTTCGACATGGTCGAGCGCCGGGCCGAGGGTGAAGAGCCCCTGGCCGTGTTCAAGAAGGCACTCGAGAACGTAAAGCCCCGGATCGAAGTGAAGTCCCGGCGGGTCGGCGGAGCCACCTTCCAGGTGCCGGTCGAGGTGCGGCCCGAGCGACGAACGTCCCTCGGCATGCGCTGGCTGATCCAATTCGCGCAGCGGCGGGGCGAAAAGACGATGGTCGAAAAGCTCGCCAACGAGATCCTCGACGCCTCGGCCGGACGTGGCGGTGCGGTCAAAAAGCGCGAAGAGACCCACAAGATGGCGGAAGCCAACAAGGCTTTCGCGCATTTTCGGTGGTAGGAGACCTGCTTCTTTTCGAAAGATAGACCATGGCGGCCACCGGCGACATCCCGCTCGAGCGGATCCGAAACCTCGGCATCATGGCCCACATCGATGCCGGGAAGACGACCACGACCGAGCGCATCCTGTTCTACACCGGCGTGGAGCACCGGATGGGAGAGGTGCACGAAGGCGCCGCGACCATGGACTGGATGGACCAGGAAAAGGAGCGGGGGATCACGATCACCTCCGCGGCCACGGCCTGCGGCTGGAAGGACCACCGGATCAACATCATCGACACACCGGGCCATGTGGACTTCACCATCGAAGTGGAGCGTTCACTGCGGGTACTCGATGGAGCGGTCGCGGTGTTCGACGCGGTCAACGGCGTGGAGCCCCAGTCCGAGACCGTGTGGCGCCAAGCCGACCGGTACAAGGTTCCGCGGATCTGCTTCATCAACAAAATGGACAGGGTCGGCGCGGACTTCGACGCTTCGGTGGATTCCATTCGAGAACGCCTGAGGGCCACGCCGCTGCCGATTCAGTTGCCGGTGGGCATGGAGTCCAACTTCGCCGGGATCATCGACCTGGTGGAGATGAAACAGCTCATCTGGGAGGGCGAAAGCCTGGGAGCCAGCTTCAACACCCAGGACATCGCCGCCGAACACCTCGAAGCGGCCCAGGCCGCTCGGGACAAGATCTTCGACGTGGTCGCGGACTGCGACGACGAGGTCGCCACCAAGTACCTCGAGGGCGACGAAGTCACGCCCGACGAGCTTCGACGGGCGATCCGAAAGGCCACCTTGGAGCTGAAGGCGTTCCCGGTGTTGTGCGGAAGCGCCTTCAAGAACAAGGGCGTTCAGCCTCTTTTGGACGGTGCGGTGTACTACCTTCCTTCCCCCTTGGACGTGGTCTATCCCGAGGCCCAGGTCATCGGAAAAGATGAGACCGTCCCGGTGACCGCCGATCCCAAGGGGACGTTTTTGGGGCTCGCGTTCAAGATCATGAGCGACCCCCACACCGGAAACCTGACCTACGTGCGGGTCTACTCGGGCACGGTGGAGCAGGGGACGGCCATCTACAACTCGACCAAGGGCAAAAAGGAGCGGGTCGGGCGTTTGTTGCGCATGCACGCCAACAAGCGCGAGGATCTCCCGGCTGCCAAAGCTGGCGCCATCGTGGCGGCGGTTGGCCTGAAGCACACCACCACGGGCGACACCCTGACCGTGCAGGGCAACAACGTACTCCTCGAATCCATCGAGGTACCCGAGCCCGTGATTGCGATCGCGATCGAGCCCAAGACCAAAGCGGACCAGGAGAAGCTGGCCTCCGCCTTGGCAAAGCTCGCCATGGAAGACCCCTCGTTCTTGGTTCGCACCGACGAGGAGACCGGGCAGACGCTGATCTCCGGTATGGGTGAGCTTCACCTGGAAATCATCGTGGATCGTCTGAAGCGAGAGTTCAAAGTCGACGCCAACGTCGGCCGACCGCAGGTGGCGTATCGCGAGACCATCTCCGACGAGACGCGACAGGAGACCCGTTTCGTTCGACAGACCGGCGGCCGGGGCCAGTTCGCCCACGTGGTGCTCGAGCTCGAGCCCGGCCAGCGGGGTTCGGGCATCGTGTTCGAAAGCAAGATCGTGGGCGGCGTCATCCCGAAGGAATTCATCCCCTCGGTGCAAAAAGGGGTTGAGGAGTCGGCCGGAGATGGCGTCCTCGCCGGATATCCGGTGGTGGACGTGGCGGTTCGGCTGGTGGACGGAAGCTTCCACGAGGTCGACTCGAGCGAGATGGCGTTCAAGATCGCCGGTTCCATGGCGTTCAAAGACGCCGTTCGCTCGGCACAGCCCGTGCTGCTGGAGCCGATCATGAATCTCGAGGTCACCACGCCCGAGGAGCACACGGGCGATGTGATCGGTGACCTCAACGCCCGTCGAGGCAAGGTCGCGGGCATGGACCCGCGCCCGGGTACCCAGGTGGTGCGAGCGGAAGTGCCGCTGGCCCAGATGTTCGGGTATGCGACGGATCTTCGATCCAAGACCCAGGGTCGCGCCACGTTTTCGATGAAGTTCGGGTACTACAATGCGGTGCCCCAACACGTCGCGGACGAGGTGTTGGCCCGCGTACAGGGGAGGTTGTGAGGCTGACCCGCCCGTCGCGCGAGCGGCGATCAACTTGAATGGAGTGCGAATCAGATGGCCAAGGAGAAATTTGAGCGAAAGAAAACTCACGTCAACGTGGGCACCATCGGTCACGTCGACCACGGGAAGACGACGCTGACCGCGGCGTTGACGGCGGTCGCGTCCGCCAAGGGCTGGGGGAAGGCGCTCTCGTACGACGAGATCGCCAAGGCCTCCGAGTCTCAGGGCCGTCGCGACGCCAGCAAGATCATGACGATCGCCACCTCGCACGTGGAGTACGAGAGCGAGGGGCGGCACTACGCCCACGTCGACTGCCCGGGCCACGCCGACTACGTGAAGAACATGATCACCGGTGCCGCGCAGATGGACGGCGCCATCTTGGTGGTCTCGGCTGTGGATGGCCCGATGCCTCAGACCAAGGAGCACATTCTCCTGGCTCGCCAGGTGGGCGTGCCGGCCATCGTTGTGTTCTTGAACAAGGTCGACCTGGTGGACGACGAGGAACTCCTCGACCTGGTGGAGCTCGAGGTTCGGGAGCTGCTCTCCAAGTACAAGTTCCCCGGCGACGACATCCCGGTGATTCGGGGCAGCGCCCTGAAGCCGTACGAGAGCGGCGGGCAGGACGGACAGGAACCCATCCTGGAGCTACTGAACGCCCTGGACACCTACATCCCCGAGCCCACCCGCGAAGAAGACAAGCCCTTCCTCATGCCGATCGAGGACGTCTTCTCGATTTCCGGTCGAGGCACGGTGGTCACGGGCCGCATCGAGCGCGGAACCATCACCGTGGGTGAAAAGGTAGAGATCGTGGGCTTCAAGCCCACGAGCGAGACCACCGTCACCGGCGTGGAGATGTTCCGGAAGCTTTTGGACAAGGGCATCGCTGGCGACAACGTCGGTTGCCTCCTGCGTGGTGTGGCCAAGACCGACGTGGAGCGCGGTCAGGTCCTGGCCAAGCCGGGCAGCATCACGCCGCACACCAAGTTCCGGTGCGAGGTCTACATCCTGAACAAAGAAGAGGGCGGGCGGCACACCCCCTTCTTCAAGGGATACCGGCCTCAGTTCTACTTCCGGACCACTGACGTGACCGGGTCGATCACCCTGCCCGAGGGCACCGAGATGGTCATGCCGGGCGACAACGTCTCGATGGGCGTCGAGCTCATCACTCCGGTCGCCATGGACAAGGGCATGAACTTCGCCATTCGGGAAGGCGGCCGCACCGTGGGCGCCGGCGTGGTCACGGAGATCAGCGAGTAGAACGAACACGAGCGGGTCAGCGATGGCAGGTCCGGGCTCCAGCTTCGGAGCCCGGACCTCGTCGTCTCCAAACCCGACGTCGAGGCAGCGAGAGCGAGATGGCCAGCAAGAGCACCACCAAGATCCGGATCCGCCTGAAGGCGTACGACTTCCGTCTGTTGGACCAGGCGGTGGCGGAGATCGTCGATTCGGCGCGGCGTACCGGCGCCAGCGTGGCGGGCCCGATCCCGCTGCCGACCCGCATCAACAAGTTCACCGTCCTGCGCGGACCGCACGTGGACAAAAAGAGCCGGGAGCAGTTCGAGATTCGGACCCACAAGCGGCTCGTGGACATTCACGACCCCACGCCCCAGACCCTCGACGCGCTGATGAAGCTCGATCTGTCCGCGGGCGTAGACGTCGAGATCAAGACCAGCTGAGGGACCCGAGATGAAGTTCGACGTCGTCAATACCGACAACTCCAAGGTTTCGGACATCGAGCTCGAGGACTCGGTCTTCGGTGCGGTGGTGCGCGAGCACCTGTTTTGGGAGATCGTGAAGATGGAGCGGGCCAACGCCCGGCGCGGCACCCACAGCACCAAGACCGTCAGCGAGGTCTCCGGCACCGGCAAAAAGCCCTACAAGCAAAAGGGCACCGGCCGCGCGCGACACGGCACCAACCGCGCCATGAACATGCGCGGTGGCGGCGTGGTGTTTGGTCCGAAGCCCCGCGACTACAGCTACCAGGTGCCCAAGAAGATGGTCGCCCAAGCCATCCGTTGTGCCCTGTCCCTGCGGCGACAGGAAGACAAGCTGAAGGTGGTCCAGGGCTGGAAGCCCGAGACCCCCAGGACGAAGGACGCGGTTCAGGTGCTGAACAATCTGGGGCTCGAAAAGCCCCTGGTAGTCGACCTGGAAGAAGGCGAGGCCCTGTTTCGGTCGCTGCGAAACCTGGATCGGGCAGGCGCCATCGCGGTGGACGACCTGTCCGTCTACGACATTCTCTACCACGACGAGCTCGTGCTGACCGAAGAGGCGGCGAAGCGTTTGAACGAGAAGTTCAAGACCGAGCTGTCCCGGAAGGAAAAGGAGCTGCAGGCGCAGCAGGAGGCGGCCCATGCCTGAGCAGTCCCGGAGCCCGTTCCGGATCCTCTTGAAGCCCCGGATTACCGAAAAGGCTTCTGCGTCCGAGGGGACCCGATCGTCGGTGGTGTTCGAGGTTCCGCTCGACGCCAGCAAAATCGAAGTCCGCAAGGCGGTGGAAGAGGCGTTCAACGTGGACGTGCATCAGGTCCGGACCATGATCGTGCGCGGCAAGATCAAGCGGCGGGGTCGCTTCATCGGCAAGCGTTCGAACTACAAGAAGGCGATCGTTACTTTGGCCGCGGGCCAGGACGTCGACCTGTTCGGGACCACGGTCTGAAGGGAGCGAAGTCATGGCGAACCGCAGTTACAAGCCCACCACCGCCGCTCGCCGGAGCATGACCACGTCGGACTTTTCCGACGTCACCAAGTCGGACCCCGAGAAGTCTCTGCTTCGGCCGCTCAACAAGAGCGGTGGCCGCGGCAACCGAGGCAACATCACCACCCGGCACAAGGGGGGCGGACATCGCCGCCGGTATCGGGTCATCGACTTCAAGCGGCGAAAGCTCGACGTGCCCGGCCGGGTTCATGCCATCGAGTACGACCCCAATCGGTCCTGCCGGATCGCGCTGGTCCACTACGCCGACGGCGAAAAGGCCTACATTCTGGCGCCGGGCTCATTGGAGGTCGGGCAGACCGTGATGGCCTCGGAGCGTCAGATCGACCCGGTGGCCGGCAACGCCATGCCGATGATGCAGATGCCCCTGGGCACCATCATTCACAACATCGAGCTGAAGCCCGGCAAGGGCGGGCAGGTGGTCCGATCCGCCGGCACCTCGGCCCAGCTGATGGCAAAAGAAGGCAAGTACGTGACCGTACGCCTGCCCTCGACCGAGATGCGGCGGGTATTGGGGGCCTGCATGGCGACCGTGGGTCAGCTCGGAAACGAGTCCCACGAGAACGTCACGCTCGGAAAGGCGGGGCGCAGCCGCTGGCTCGGCGTGCGACCAGCGGTTCGGGGTTCCGCGATGAACCCGGTCGACCACCCGCAGGGCGGTGGCGAAGGTCGGTCGAAGGGCGGAAAGCCGCCGCGTACGCCGTGGGGCAAGATGGCTCGCGGTCTTCGCACGCGGAAGAACAAGCAGACCGACAAGTACGTGGTGTCACCGCGTCGTCGGGGCAAGCAGTCGGGTAGGAGCTGAAGATGGGACGCTCGCTGAAGAAGGGTCCGTTCGTGGACTACCACCTCCAAGAGAAGGTGGACAAAATGAACGACGGCGGAAAGAAGCAGGTGATCAAGACCTGGTCCCGGCGATCCATGATCACGCCGGACTTCATCGGCCACACCTTCGCCGTGCACAACGGCCATAAATTCATTCCGGTGTACGTGACCGACCAGATGGTGGGCCACAAGCTGGGCGAGTTCGCGCCGACGCGGACCTTCTCCGGCCACCAGGAAAAGAAGAAGAAGTAGGAGCAGGTCACGATGGACATCGTTGCTCGAGCGAAGTTGCGGCATCTGCGCACGTCTCCCCGGAAGGTGCGACTGGTGGCCGACCTGATCCGAGGAAAGCACGTGGAGGAAGCGCTCAACATCTTGCAGTTCACCCAGAAGGGTTCTTCCGAGCCTCTGGCGAAGCTGGTGAAGAGCGCGGTGGCGAACGCCGACCAAAGAGGTGGCGTCGACATCGACAACCTGTACGTCGGGCAGTTGACCGTGGACGCGGGGCCCACCCTCAAGCGGTTCATGCCGCGGGCCCAAGGCCGCGCCACCCCAATTTTGAAGCGAACCTCACACGTGAGCATCGCGCTGGAGCTCAGGGACTGACATGGGACAGAAGACCAACCCAATCGGGATGCGGCTGAAGATCACCCGCACATGGGATTCGAAGTGGTTCGAAGAGAAGAACTACGCCAACTGGCTCCACGAGGACCTGGCGCTGCGGAACCACGTGAAAAAGAAACACTACTCGGCGGGCATCTCCCGGGTCGAGATCGAGCGAGCTGCGAGCAAGGTGAAGGTTAACATCTACACCGCGCGACCGGGCATCGTGATCGGCAAAAAGGGTGCGGGCATCGAACAGCTGAAGAAGGAGCTGCAACGGCTCACCGAGAACGAGGTCTTCATCAACATTCAAGAGATCCGGAAGGCCGAGATCGACGCTCAGCTGGTGGCGGAAAACATCGCGACCCAGCTCGAACGCCGGATCGCCTTTCGGCGGGCCATGAAGAAGGCGGTCACGATCTCGATGAAGTTCGGGGCCAAGGGCATTCGGGTGGCCAGCTCGGGCCGTCTCGGTGGGGCCGAGATGTCCCGCTACGAATGGTACCGCGATGGGCGCGTGCCGCTGCACACCCTCCGGGCCGACGTGGAGTACGGGCTCGCCGTAGCCAAGACCAAGCAGGGCACCATTGGGGTCAAATGTTGGATCTTCAAGGGCGAGGTCCTGCCCGGCGGGCGAGAGGCAACGCCGCGCCAGCGGGTGCCGCGGCCCCCGAAGCGAGACCAGGCCCGGGGCTGAGGCCCCGACGGGAGTGAACGATGCTGCAGCCGAAGCGAACCAAATACCGTAAGCAGCAAAAGGGACGAATGCGTGGGCTCGCCTACCGAGGCTCGGAGGTCTCGTTCGGCACCATTGGTCTTCAGGCCTTGGAGCCCGGCCGGATCACGTCGCGGCAGATCGAGGCAGCGCGGATCGCGCTCACCCGCAAGATCAAGCGGGGCGGGAAGGTGTGGATCCGGTTCTTTCCGGACAAGCCCATCTCCAAAAAGCCCCTCGAAACTCGAATGGGTAAGGGCAAAGGCTCTCCGGACCACTGGGTGGCCGTCGTGAAACCGGGCCGCATGCTCTACGAGATCGACGGGGTCGACCCGACCCTGGCCAAGGAAGCCTGCCGGCTGGCCGGGCACAAGTTGCCTGTCAAGACCAAGGTCGTCGTGCGAGAGGACTACCTGAAATGAGTGACGTGGCGAAGGCCGAGGATCTGCGGCGCAAAGGCGTCGATGAACTCGAGGAATTCATTCGAGAGAAGGAAGAGGAGCTGTTCAAGCTCCGCTTTCAGCACTACACCGGGCAGCTCGAGAACGTGGCCCGGCTGAAGCTGGTCCGGCGCGAGATCGCCCGGGCCAAGACCGTCGTGGTCGAGCAGCAGAGGAGCGTGTCGTGAGCGAATCCACCGAAACCGAGGTCGTGGACGAAAACCCCGACATCGTGTCGGAGAGCCCGGAAGAGGTCGAGACCGGTTCGGTCGAGGGCCGAGCACGTTCGATCAAGCACCGGCGCGGCAAGGTGGTGTCCACGAAGATGCAGGGCACCGTGATCGTCATGGTCGAGCGGAAGATCCGGCATCGGCGCTACAACAAGTACGTGAACCAGCGCCGGCGGTTCTCGGTGGACGACAAGGTCTCCTGCGAAGTGGGTGACCTGGTGATCATCCGCGAGACCCGGCCGCTGTCGAAGACCAAGCGTTGGGAAGTGGTCCGCAAGATCGGTCACCAAGACTGATCCGGATCGAGCTGGGGGCGTGAGGAAGACATGATTCAGATGACGACCATTCTGGACGTCGCCGACAACAGCGGTGCCCGGAAACTGTTCACCATCAAGGTGCTCGGTGGGTCGCGCCGGCGCTATGCGTCCATCGGGGACGTGGTGGTGTGCTCGGTCCGCGAGGCCATGCCGAACAGCAAGGTGAAGAAGGGCGACGTGGTGAAGGCCGTGGTGGTTCGCTCGCGCTACCCCACCGGTCGAAACGACGGAAGCTACATCAAGTTCGACGAGAACGCGGGCGTTTTGGTGAACAAGGACAACGACCCGGTCGGCACGCGCATCTTCGGGCCGGTGGCCCGGGAGCTTCGCGCTCGACAGTTCATGAAGATCGTGTCGCTCGCCCCGGAGGTGCTCTGACATGGCAGCCAAAGTGAAAAAGGGCGACACCGTCCAGGTGATCACGGGCAAGGACGCTGGCGCCCGGGGCAAGGTCCTCGAGGTCTTTCCGAAAGAAGGTCGGATCATCGTCGAAGGCGTGAACGTGCAGAAGGTCCACGTTCGCCCGGGTACCCGGCAGAGCATGCCGCAGGGGGGTATTCTGGACCGACCGGGCAAGATCCACGTGTCGAATGTGATGCTCTACTCGGAGAAGCTCCAAGCCGCGGTGCGGGTCGGCTTTCAGGTCGACGACGACGGCAACAAGACCCGGGTGGCACGCGGCGGCGAACACGCCGGGCAGCCGGTGGACTGAGCGCTAGGCGAGGCGGAGAACGGACATGGCCGAAGAGAAGAAGGGCAAAAAGGGCAAGGGGCAGGAGGCCCAAGGCGGTGGCAAGAGGCGCCGAGAAGATCGGGTCGAGATCCCCGAGATTGCGGAGGCAGCGGTCTTCGGTCCACCGGCGCGGTTGCTTCAAAAGTACCGCAGTGAGGTGGTTCCTCAGCTAAAGAAGGACCTCAACCTGAAGTCGGTGTCCCAGGTGCCGCGGATCGAAAAGATCGTGATCAACATGGGTCTCGGCGACGCAGTGGCCAACGCGAAAGTATTGGAGTCCGCGGTGGAGGAACTGAAGGCCGTGACCGGCCAAAAGCCGATGGTCACCAAGGCCCGCAAGTCCATCTCGAACTTCAAGCTGCGCGAGGGCATGTCGATCGGCGCCATGGTAACCCTGCGGCGCAACCGCATGTGGGAGTTCTTCGACCGTCTGGTGAATTTGACCCTCCCCCGAGTCCGCGACTTTCGCGGGGTTTCGGAGAAGGCGTTCGACGGCCGGGGCAACTACACCCTCGGGCTCAAGGAACAGATCATCTTCCCGGAGATCGATTACGACAAGGTAGAGCGGGTCCGGGGGATGAACATCAGTATCGTCACCACCGCGGAAAACGACGAACACGGGCGGGCGCTGCTCGCGGCGCTGGGAGTGCCGTTCCGCAAGAAGGGTGGCGATGCGAACGCGGAGGCCCCCGCAGCCTGAGCTGTGGAGCTTCCTCAGGGGGAATGAATCATGCCGGGAGTGGTCAACGATCCCATCGCGGACATGCTGACGCGGATCCGCAACGGCATCAACGCGCGCCACATGAAGGTGCCGATGCCGTCTTCGAAGCTGAAGGTGCGGGTGGCCGAGGTCCTCAAAAAGGAGGGCTTCATCGAGAGCTACGAGGTTCAGAACGGCCAGAGCGTGCCCATGCTGACCATCGAGCTTCGCTACGACCGAAACCGGGATCCGGTGATCACGGGGCTCAAGCGGATCAGCCGTCCAGGCCTGCGACAGTACGTGGGCGTCGACAAGATTCCGAGCGTGCGAAATGGGCTCGGGGTGGCGATCCTGTCCACATCCCGGGGTGTGGTCACGGACCGGGAAGCCCGCCGGCAGCGGATCGGCGGCGAGTTGATGTGCACCGTCTGGTAGACGGCTGAGGATCGAGGGAGAGATGTCACGGATTGGCAAAAGGCCCATCACCGTCCCCCAGGGCGTGACCGTTCAAATCGACGGGACGCACGTGGCGGTGAAGGGGCCGAAGGGGAGCTTGGAGCGAGACTTGAACCCGCAGGTGACGGCGAAGCTGGAAGGCGACCAGGTGGTGGTGGAGGTCGCCCAGGACGACCGGGAGGCGAACGCCATGCACGGCCTGAGCCGGACCCTGATCCAGAACATGGTGCAGGGGGTGGTGGAGCCGTTTACCAAGACGCTCGAGATCTCCGGGGTCGGTTACCGGGCCGAGCTGAAGGGAAAGGTTTTGAACCTGCAGGTGGGGTTGTCCCACGAGGTCAACTTCGACGTACCCGAAGACATCGAGTGCAAGGTCGACAAGCAGGTGACCGTTCAGCTTTCGTCCCCGAACAAAGAGAGCGTCGGGCAGTTCGCGGCCAAGATCCGGGGGGTCCGGCCGAGCGAGCCCTACAAGGGCAAGGGCATCAAGTACGCGGGCGAGCGGGTTCGCCGCAAGGAAGGCAAGACCGGCTCCAAGTAGTCGCGAGGTGAACGATGAAGCGCAAGATTCGAGACGACGACGTTCGCCGGCGCCTCCGCCGGGCCATGCGCATCCGCAAGCGGGTCGAGGGAACGGCCGACAGGCCCCGCCTGGCGGTCTACCGCAGCGCCTCCCACGTCTATGCCCAGCTGATCGACGACCGGTTGGGAGTCACACTGGTGGCGGCATCGACCATGGCCAAAGGCGTTCGCGACGAGGTCAAAGGACTGAACAAAACCGACGCAGCCGAGAAGGTGGGCACGGTCCTGGCGCAGCGGGCTCAGGACAAAGGCATCTCGACGTGCGTCTTCGACCGCAAGGGCTGGCCGTTCCACGGGCGCATCGCCGCCCTCGCCAAAGGCGCACGGGAGGGCGGGCTCCAGTTCTGAGCCCCCGGAGTTCGAGGAGACACATGGCACGCAGAGACATCATCAACCCCCGGGAGCTCGAGCTCGTCGACCGGGTCATCCACATCAACCGGGTGGCGAAGGTCGTCAAAGGCGGCCGCCGTTTCAGCTTTTCGGCCCTGGTGGTCGTCGGCGACGGCGAGGGGCACGTGGGCGTGGGCTTGGGAAAGGCCAACGAGGTGCCGGAGGCGATCCGCAAAGGGAAGGATCAGGCCGAAAAGAGCCTGTTCCGGGTCCCTCTGGTCGGGCGGACCATTCCGCACGAGATCGTGGGCCGCTTCGGTGCCGGCAAGGTGCTGATGCGTCCGGCCGCCCCCGGTACGGGCGTGATCGCGGGGGGGCCGGTCCGCGCGGTGCTCGAATCGGCCGGCGTCCGGGACGTGCTGACCAAGTCGCTGGGCACCTCCAACAAGCACAACGTGGTGAACGCGGCGGTGATGGCCCTGCGTTGGCTGAGCACGTCCAAGGAGCAGTCGGAGCGGCGCAGCGTGCCCTCCGAAGAGCTCGAGCCGGTCCCGTTGAAGATTCACGTGCCGACCGGCCTGAGCAACTGAGGGAATGACCGATGGCGAGCCTGATCAAAGTCACGCTGAAGCGGAGCCTCAGCAAGTGCACCGAAAGGCAGATCGCGACCCTGCAGGGTCTGGGGCTGCGCAAGCGTGAGCAAACCAAGATCCTGAAAGACACGGTGCCGATCCGGGGCATGGTCATGAAAGTCCAGCACATGCTGGACGTGCAGCGTTTCGACGGGGACGATTCCTTGAGGGATTCGGCACGGCTGCGCAAGCAGCGGGAGCAAGCGGGATGAGCGGAGAGCTGAGCCGACTGAAAGCACCCAAAGGCGCGACCAAGCGGGCCAAGCACAAGGGACGCGGCATGGCCTCCGGCAACGGCAAGACCGCCGGCCGGGGCATGAAGGGTCAAAAGGCCCGCAAATCCGGAGGGGTCCGACCGGGATTCGAGGGTGGAAACGTGCCGCTGCAGCGGACCCTCCCAAAGCGGGGTTTCACGAACCCGTTCTCCAAGGTGTTCGCCGAGGTCCGGGTCGATACGCTCGGCCGGTTCTCCGATGGGGACACGGTGGACGAGGCGGCCCTGAAAGCCCGCGGCTTGGTGCGCGGCAGCCGCCACGACGGCATCAAGGTGATCGGGAGCGAAGCCGTCGAACGCAAGCTCACGGTCCGGGTTCACCGGATCTCCAAGGGTGCCCGGGCCGCCATCGAGGGGGCTGGGGGAACCGTAGAGCTGATCGAAGACCGGCCCAAGTGGCGACGGGCCGACAAAAGCAGCAAGGCCGCTTCATGACCTCTTCGTTCGCGAACATCGGCAAGGTCCCCGAGCTGCGACAACGGGTGCTGTTCACCCTGTCCCTGCTCGCGGTCTATCGACTCGGCATCTTCATCACGGTGCCCGGTGTGGACCGCGGCCTGATGCAGCAAGTGATCCAGGGACAATCCGGCACCCTGTTCGGCATGTTCAACATGTTCGTGGGGGGCGCCCTGGAGCAGGCGTCGGTGTTTTCGCTCGGCATCATGCCGTACATTTCGAGCTCCATCATCCTTCAGCTGATGACGGTTGTGGTCCCTTCGCTCGAACGGCTCTCGAAAGAGGGCGAGCAGGGTCGAAAGAAGATCACCCAGTACACCCGGTACCTGACCATCGTGTTGTCGGTTGTGCAGGGCACCTTCATCGCCACCAGCCTCGAGGCTCAAAACTTCAACGGGCAGAATGTGGTGGCGAACCCTGGGCTCAGCTTCAAGATCATCACCATCCTGTCCCTGACCGCCGGTACCGCATTCATCATGTGGCTCGGTGAGCAGATCACCGAGCGAGGCATCGGCAACGGCATGTCCCTGATCATCTTCTCGGGCATCATCGCCGGGCTCCCGCAGGGCCTGTTGCGGACCCTGCAGCTGGCGCAAAACGAGTTGGTGCAGCCGATCGAGCTGTTGGTCGTGGCGGCTGTGGTGGTGGCTTCGGTGGCGTTCGTCGTGTTCATCGAGCGGGGCCAGCGCCGGATTCCGGTGCTGTACAGCAAGCGCGTCGTGGGCCGAAAGGTGTACGGAGGTCAGAGCAGCCACTTGCCGCTCAAAGTGAACACCGCCAACGTGATTCCGCCGATCTTTGCTTCGTCGCTCCTGCTGTTTCCGGCCACGTTGCTGCAGTTCTTTCCGGACTCGGACGTGATGCAGCAAATGCAGGGCTTCTTGCTGCCGACCGAGTTCGGCTACAACATCGTGTTCGCGGGGCTGATCATCTTCTTCACGTTCTTCTACACCTCCGTGATCTTCAACCCGGTGGACGTGGCGGACAACCTGAAGAAGTACGGCGGATACATTCCCGGGATTCGTCCGGGGCAGCAGACCGCCGAGTACATCGACCGGGTGCTGACCCGCCTGACCGTGGGCGCGGCCCTGTACCTGGCGGCGGTCTGCGTGCTGCCGAACGGCCTGCTGGTCATGTACCAAAACCTGCCTTTCTACTTCGGCGGAACCGCCCTTCTCATCGTGGTGGGTGTGGCGCTCGATACGGTGAACCAGATCGAGTCCCACCTCATCACCCGCAGCTATGACGGCGTGTACGACGAGGGCGGGTCCATCCGGGGAAGGCGGTCACCGGCGTGAGCCAAGCCCAGACGAACCTGATCTTGGTGGGGGCGCCCGGCTCGGGGAAAGGCACCCAGGCCAAGCGCCTCCAACAAGAGTACGGCATTCCGCAGATCTCCACCGGGGACATGCTGCGGGCGGCCGTTCGGGCCGGGAGCGAGCTCGGCAAGCAGGCTTCTTCGTACATGAACGCGGGGAAGCTCGTCCCGGACCCGCTGCTGGTGAATCTGATCCGGCACCGCATCCAGGAGCCGGACGCTTCGCACGGTTTCGTGCTGGACGGATTCCCGCGGACGGTTCCCCAAGCCGAGGCGCTGGACGAGATGCTGACGGAGCAAGACCGGAGCCTGACGCGGGTCGTGGTCATGGATGTGCCGGACGCCGAGATCGTCGAGCGCATTTCCGGACGCCGGACTTGTGCCAACTGTGGGGCCACCTTTCACGTGCAGTTTTCCCCGCCGGAAAAGGAGGGCGTCTGCGACGTGTGCGGGGCCGTGCAGCTCCACCAGCGGGAGGATGACCGAGAAGAGAAGGTTCGCACTCGGCTGGACGCGTACCGGGACCAGACGGCTGCGGTCATTCCCTACTACGCGGCCCAAGGTCTGGTGGGAACCATCGACGGAAACCAGGCTCCCGAACAGGTTACCGAAGCGATTCGGGACCAGATCCGACGGGGCAAGAACGGGGCGGAGGCCCCCTGAATCAGGGTACGAAAGGTCTTGGGATCAGCGGCTTGTTGTGTTAGCACCCTCCGCCTCCCGCAGGAGCCAGAGATGAAGGTACGGACTTCGGTCAAGAAGATGTGCTCGAGCTGCAAAGTCATTCGCCGCCGGGGGGTGGTGCGGGTGATCTGCAAAGACAACCCCAGCCACAAGCAGCGGCAGGGCTGAGGAGACGAATCATGGCGCGCATCGCAGGTGTCGACCTTCCGAAGAACAAAAAGATGGGCGTGGCCCTGACCTACATCTATGGCGTGGGACCGACGACGGCTCGGGCGATCTTGGACAAAGCCGAGGTGTCCGCGGACGTCCGGTCCGACGAGGTAAACGAGGACGACCTGGCCCGGATCCGAGCGATCATCGACAACGACTACCGGGTCGAGGGCGACTTGCGGCGAGACATCTCCATGAACATCAAGCGCTTGATGGATTTGGGGTGCTACCGCGGGCTTCGGCACCGCCGGGGTCTTCCGGTCCGGGGCCAGCGAACCCACACCAACGCCCGGACCCGAAAGGGCCCCCGCAAGGGCGGAATCAAGAAGAAGTAAGGGCAAGGAGCGAGACCGGTGGCCAACCCTCGAGGCGGACAGAAGAAGAAGGTCAAAAAGAACGTTCCCAGCGGGATCGTTCACATTCATGCGACCTTCAACAACACGATGGTGACCTTCACCGACATGTCGGGGAACGCGCTGGCCTGGAGCTCCTCCGGGGCCAAGGGCTTCAAAGGGTCCCGAAAGAGCACACCCTTCGCCGCCCAGGTGGCGGCGGACGAGGCAGCCAAACAGGCCATGGACCACGGCATGAAGAGCGCGGTGGTTTTGGTGCGCGGACCGGGCTCGGGCCGGGAGGCCGCGCTCCGCGCCGTGTCGGCCGCCGGGATCAAGGTGACGTTGGTGAAAGACGTGACCCCGCTGCCGCACAACGGGTGCCGGCCGCCGAAGCGACGCCGGGTCTGATCGATCGAAGCAAGACCGTCCTGTCCCAGGCTCGGGGCGGTCTTCGAAACGAAGAGGCTTTCGCAGTGGTGCGGGTCCTGGGCCCCGCGTGGAGGCGAGAGGTTAGAGTATGCAAAAAGACATCCATCGAAACTGGCGCGATCTGATCAAGCCAAAGCGGCTCGTGATCGACCGGGACGCAACCACCGCGGCCTACGGGCGGTTTTACGCCGAGCCCTTGGAGCGAGGCTTCGGCATCACCATCGGCAACAGCCTGCGCCGGGTTCTGCTTTCGTCCCTGCAGGGGGCGGCGGTGACCTCGGTCCGGATCGAGGGGGCGTTGCACGAGTTCACGTCCCTGCCAGGGATCACCGAGGACGTGGCCGACATCATCCTCAACGTCAAAGACGTCCTGATCAAAATGGATACCTACGAGCAGCGGACCCTGCGCATCGACAAAAAGGGCCCCTGCATCGTGCACGCCTCGGACATCGAGACCTCCGAGGGCGTCGAGATCCTGAACAAGGACCTGGTGCTGGCCACCGTCGGCGAGGACGGCCACCTGAAGATGGAGATGACCTGCCGCAAGGGTCGGGGCTACGTGCAGGCGGAGGGGAACAAAACCCCCAACATGCCCATCGACGCCATTCCGATCGACGCCATCTTTTCGCCGGTGAAGAAGGTGAACTACCACGTCACCAACGCCCGAGTGGGGCAGCGAACCGATTATGACCGGCTGACCCTGGAGGCTTGGACGGATGGCTCGGTAAGTCCCGAAGACGCAGTGGCTTTCGCGGCGAAGATCATCAAGGACCAGCTTTCGATCTTCATCAACTTCGAAGAGGACCAGGAGCCCGAGCTCATCGTCGAGCCCCAGCCCGAAGAGAAGTTCAACGAAAACCTGTTGCGGACCGTCGACGAGTTGGAACTTTCGGTCCGTTCGGCCAACTGTCTGGCCAACGCGAACATCAAGTACATCGGGGACTTGGTTCAGAAGACCGAGAGCGAAATGCTCAAGACCAAGAACTTCGGTCGAAAATCTCTGAAGGAGATCAAGGAGATCCTGGCGGAAATGGGCTTGTCGCTCGGCATGAAGCTCGACAACTGGCCGCCGAAGGATCTGAAGAAGTAGCGAACCCGAAAGGGTTCGTTCGAGAGGACCTCACCATGCGTCACCGCAAGGCATTCCGAAAGTTCAGTCGGACCAGTTCCCACCGCCGCGCCATGTTCGCCAACATGGCCATGGCCCTGGTCGAAAACGGCCGGATCCGGACCACCGAGCCCAAGGCCAAAGAGCTTCGCCGGGTGGCGGAGCGCCTGGTGACCATGGGTAAGAAGGGGACGCCCTCAGCCCGTCGTCAGGTGTTCGGGATCTTGGGTGGGCCGGGCAAGCACGCCCGACCGGGCAACGAAGAGCGCCGTCAGGAAAAGGTGGTCGAGGCGCTGTTTTCCGACCTGGCCGAGCGATTTCGGGATCGTCCCGGGGGCTACACCCGCGTGGTCAAGCTCGGACCCCGGCAGGGCGATGCGGCACCGATGGCTTTCATCGAGTTCGTCGACTTCGACTTCGAGGCCGCCGAGGCGGACTGACGCAAGCTCGCTGGGGTTGGGCCCCCAGCGAGCGCGCAGCCTTGCTTTGCAAGGCGAAGTACCGGTCGACCGGGTTCAGCCCGGTCGGGTTCCGGTGTTCCGCAAGCTGGGGTTGGGCCCCCAGCGAGCGCGCAGCCCTGCTTGCTTCGGAACGGGGGTCACGCCGGCGGGCGGTCCTTCCGCCCCAACCGGGAGCCCAGGGTATCGGCCAGGGTCTTGGCCGATAGCGGTTTGTGGACGATGCCGTCGATGCCCGCCTCCAAGCAGCGGCGTCGTTCCTCTTCCGAGACGGCCGCCGTCACCGCGATGATCGGCAGCTTCCAGTTTCGGGGATCGGCCCGCAGTCCGCGGGCCGTCTCGTGCCCATCGACCCGGCACATGTGGACGTCGACGATCACCGCATCCACCGGCTCGGCCTGAACCCGCGCCAAGACCTGGTCTCCGTCTTCGGCCACCAGCACCCGGCAACCGAGCCGCTCCAGCATGCCCCGAGCCACTCGGCGGCTCACCGGGTCGTCGTCGGCGACCAAAACCGTGGTGCCATCCAAGCGCGCCAGGTCCTCGCTCGGCTTCGCTCGAATCGAATCGATGGACCGACGCTCGAGCGGGAGCGTCACGACGAAGGCCGAACCCCGACCGAGCCGGCTCTCGCATGCGATGCTTCCGCCCATGAGTTCGGTCAACCGGCGCGAAATGGCCATGCCGAGCCCGGTACCTCCGTAGCGCGCGGCGATGCTGGCGTCGGCTTGGCGCCAAGGTTCGAACAGCCGGCGTTGCACTTCATCGGACATGCCGGGACCGGTGTCGGACACTCGAAACTCCACGTCGCCGTGGGGGGTGACCGCGGCCCGAAGCTGCACCGACCCCCGCTTCGTGAATTTGATCGCGTTGCCGATCAGGTTGGCCAGTACCTGCCGAATCCGGTGGGGGTCGCCTCGGACGACCGGGGGCAGGGCCGGATCCGCTTCCACCCGAAATTGCAGACCCTTGCGCTCTGCGGACCCGAAGAACAGGGAATGGAGCTTGCGCAGCAGGACCGAGAGCTCGAAGGGCTCTTCGAAGAGCTCGAGCTCGTCGACCTCGAGCTTCGAGAAATCCAACACGTCGTTCAAGATATCGAGGAGCGCTTCCCCGGAGTCACGCAATGCGACGGCCAGCTCTCGGGCCGTCCCGTCGAGAGGTTGTTCGCCGAGCAACTCGGCCAGCCCCAAGACGCCGTTCATCGGTGTCCGGATCTCGTGGCTCAGGGTAGCCATGAACTCGATCCGGGAGTGGGCCAGTTGCTCGGCGTGGATGCGGGCCCGTTCCAGGTCCCTGCTCTTGCGGCGCAGCTCCAGGTTGGCTTCGATCTGTCGGGCGAGAACCTGCAGCAGGTTTTTTTGCCGGGCATCGAGCTGCCGGGGCTCGGTGTCGATGACGCACAGCGTGCCCAAGGGCAGACCCTCGGGGGTCACGAGAGGCTGCCCCGCATAGAAACGGATGTGGGGGGGCCCGAGCACCAGCGGGTTGTCCTGAAAGGTCGGGTCCGCCCGGGCGTCGAAGACCTGGAACAGCCCGTCCTGCAGGATGGCGTGGCCGCAGAACGAGACGTGCCGCGCAGTCTCCCTTTCCTCCAACCCGCAAGCGGCTTTGAACCACTGCCGCTCCGCGTCCACCAGGGTCATCAGCGCGATCGGTACCCGACACCCCTCGCGAGCCAGCTCCACGAGTCCGTCGAAGAGGGGCTCGTCTGGCGTGTCGAGGATCTCGTGGTCCCGAAGAACGGCCAGGCGCGCGGGCTCCTTCGGGTGCGGGGGAGGGGCTTGCATCGGGTCCTCCCACCCCTTCGGCGTTTCGAGCCTGGTTTCGAGGGCTCGCATCGACCGCGGGGGGCCCTTTGTGCTGTAATTTCGGCGCCGGCGGACGGCGGACACCTCGGGGAGACCTCCTGTGAGCGCAACGACAGGTGCAGGGCTGGTGTTCTGGCTCGTCGAACCGTGCGATACCTCGTTTCGGGCCCAAGAGGGCGCCAGCCAGTGGAGATGACGATGAAAAAGCACTTGGGATTGTGGATGGTTTGTCTCGCCCCCGTGGTGGCGTGCGGTGGGGGCGGCAGCAAGACCGCCGAAGGTCGGCTGACTCCCCATGGACCGGTCGCGGAGTACCCCGAATGGGTCAACAAGGGCTCGGGCGCCTTCGGCGGCGAAAAGAGGGTGTTCTACGGCGTGGGCTCGGCGGGGGGCATCAAGAACCACTCCTTGGCCCGCACCACCGCCGACAACCGGGCTCGGGCCGAGATCTCGAAGATCTTCGAGACCTATTCCGCTTCCTTGATGAAGGACTACATGGCCTCCACCACGGCGGGGGATTTCAACGCCAGCTCCGAGGAGCAGCACGTGGAGCAGGCCATCAAGACCTTTTCCAGCACCACGCTGAACGGCGTGGAGATCGTCGACCACTGGATCCATCCGACCGACGGGACCATCTACAGCCTGGCTCGCCTGGACATGGAGGGCTTTCTCGAGCAGCTCGAGCGGGCCGAGGAGCTCGACGCCCGGATCAAGGAAGCGGTGAAGCGTTCGGCAGAACGCTCGTTCGCGGAGCTCGAGCGCGAAGAGGCCAAGCGCCGGGGCGAGTGAATCGACGCCGGTCACCGGGCGTCGGACGGACATGAAGGGGGCAGCGATGCAGCCGTGCAAGCGATGGAGCCGGGTATGGGGGGCGCTCGGGATCGCCCTGACTCTGTGGGTCTGGATGCCCCACGAGGTCCAGGCGGCTCCCCAGCCCCTGACGCCCCGCCAGATCTACAAGGCATACGCCCAGAGCGTGGTGTTGGTCTTCGGCACCGACGGGGGCAACCGGGGGAGCGCCGGGACGGGGTCGGTCATTTCCGCGGAAGGCGAGGTTCTGACGAACGCCCACGTCGTGGCCAAGGATGGGCGGCCGATGCGTCGACTGTTCGTCTATCTGAAGCCGGAGCGGCTCACGGGCGACCAGTCCGAAGATCTGAAGCGGAGGTACGCGGCCACCTTGGTCGACATGGACGCGGACCTGGACCTGGCTCTGCTGAAGATCGTGGATCCGCCCAACGACCTGCTGCCCATCGACCTGGCCGACCCGGCGGCGGTGGAGATCGGCGAGCCGGTGGTCGCCATCGGCCACCCGGAAACGGGTGGGCTGTGGACCCTGACCACCGGGTCCGTGTCTTCGGTGGTGGCGGACTTTCAGGGGGTTCGGGGTAAGGACGTGTTTCAGACCGAGGCGTCCGTGAACCGGGGGAACTCGGGCGGCCCGCTGCTGAACGCCTATGGGCACATGGTCGGCGTGAACACATCGATCTCTCGAAAGTCGTCCGATGGCCTGGCGATCACCGACATCAATTTCAGCCTGAAGAGTTCGGTGGCCAAGCGGTGGCTCGAAAAGCGCCGACTGATGCAGGTGGCTTACGCCACGCCCGGCAAGGTGGCGCCGAAGGCTTTGGCGCGGGCGGGCGTGTCGCCCACGACCACCTTGGCGCAGGCGGACCCGAAGGCCGGCGGCGAAGGGCCGAGCGGCAGGGCGCGGGCCGAGCCGGAGCTCACCGCCGGCGGCGAGGCCGACGAAGGGCAGACCGAGGTCATCCGAGGCACCTCGGTGGAGCAGGGGCGCACGTCGGACGGGCGCACCGCATACCGGGTCCGGACCCTCGATGGCCGGACGCTGCTCGTACTGATGGAGCCGAGCGACGCCGACTTCATTCCCGACGATCCGGCTTTTGCCCGGGCGGCCGCCAAGGATGCACAGCTGATCGCGTCCGATGGGACATCCCGGCGGCGCGACGGGCCAGCGCGACTGAAGGGCGCCCCTCGGGTCGAGTCCAAGCAGCTGACCCGCAAGCGACCCTACGAGATGGACGCGTTCATTCGGGAGAGGCTGGAGGAAATCCGCGAACTCGAAGATCTGATGGACGACGCGCGCCGCTCCATCGAAGAGAAGAGTGGCGTGAAGTCAAAGAAGTCCAAGGGGCTCGGGTTGTGGTGATTGTGGAGGTCGAGGGTGCGTGCTAGCGGCAGAGCCATGAAGTACGGCGTTTTGGCCCTTGGATTGGCCCTGGTCGCCTGCGGTCCGACACGCAGCGTGACCCGAACCGCCCCGGGCGCCACCGAGGGCGGAGACCTGTCGGGATACTGGAACGACATCGACGCCGAGCAGGTCGCCGAAGCCATGATCGACCAGTGTCTGTCCGCCGCCTGGATTTCGAACCATCAAGCGGAGCACGGCGGCGACCGTCCGGTGATCAAGCTGATGGGAGTCATCAAGCGGACCGACGACCGCTACGTAAACGAGCAGTACTTCAGCAAGCAGTTGGAGCGTGAGCTGCTGAACTCCGGCAAGGTTCGGGTGGTGGCGGCGAGCGATCAGGAAAACATCAACGTCCGGGAAAGGGACCGGCAGGCGGTCTACGCCGACGACGAAACCGCCAAGGCCCAGGGACAGGAGCTCGGGTCGGACTACACCCTGCAAACCATCGTCAACAGCCAGAACGAGACCGATGGTGGGGGCAAAACCGTCCGGGCGTACCTGGTCAACATGGAGCTCGTGAACACCGAGACGAACGAGAAGGTTTGGATCGGTGAAAAGAAGATCCGCAAGGTCATCGAGCAGGCGCGCGCTCGCTGGTGAAGTCGTGTGCCGGCTCCACCTTCCCTTGCGTGGGCTGGCGTGCGCCGTCGGACTGGCCTGGGCGGCCTTCGGATGCGCGGGCCAGAGCGCGTTGGTTCGGCAGTACGAGCAGATGCGTCCGGACCTGGTGCGGGCGGATTGGAACGAAGCCGTCGAAAAGCTGAAGGCAGCCCGGGGGTCGGTCTATGGCCCGAGGGACCGGGTCATGTACTGGCTGAATCTCGGCACGCTCCTGCACTACGACGGCCAGTACGATGCCTCGATGCAGGCGTTGGTGAAGGCCGAAGAGACCATGCAGGAGCTGTGGACCAAGTCGATCTCGGCGGAAGCCTCCCGGTTCGTGGTCAACGAAACGTCGGGGCCCTACGCGGGGGCGGACCACGAGCGGGTGTTGGTGTACCTGTACACGGCGCTCAATCGACTGCAGCAGGGCCGCGTGACCGACGCCCTGGTCGAAGCCCGCAGGGCGGATGAACGGCTGCGCCAGATGCGGGTCGCCTACGAACGGGAAGACGGTTTGGGGGCGGCCTACGAGCAGGACGCTTTCATCCTGTGGCTGGTCGGTCTGCTCTACGAGATCGAGGGCAGCTACAACGACGCTTATCTGACCTACCGGGCGTCGGCCCGCAGCTACGCCGAAGAGTACGCCGCCAAGTTCGGCTGCTCGGCGCCGGCCTATCTACCCGAAGACATGGTGCGGGCCGCCCGGCTCGCGGGGCTCGAGGAGGAGTCGGCCCGCATGGCCGAGGAATTCGGAGCGGACGGGCACACCTTCGACCTGCTGGCCCAGGGGTGGTCCGAGGTGATCGTCGTTCACGGAAACGGCGAGGCCCCGCGCAAGGAACAGATCACCTTCGAGACCCTGCTCCCGGACGGGTACTACGTGCGGGTGGCGCTCCCGGACTTCGTGGTTCGTGAGCCTCAGGTCCAGCGGGCCTCGGTCCGGGCTGGCGGCCGGACCACCTACACGGTGCTGGCAGAGCCCGTGTCCCGGATCGCAGAGGTCCATCACGAAGCGCAGCTGCCGGCCATCAAAGCCCGGGCCGTGGCCCGGGCTGCCGTCAAGTACGCGGCCTCCGCGGGGGTTCGCGAGGCCGTGAAGGGCGACGGCGAAGATTCGGGACGAGAAGTGGCTGGCACCCTGTTGGGGATCTTGACCAATGCGGTGGCAGCGGCCACCGAAGCGGCCGATCTGCGGGCGTGGACCACGTTGCCGGGGGAAGTGCGGGTGGCGCGGCTGTGGCTGCCACCGGGGGAGGTGGATCTCGAAATCACGTTCGAAGGGGCAGACGGCCGGCCGGTTCGGGGCCATCCCCCCGTGCGGATGGCGCTGGTTCTCGAGCCCGGAGAACGCCGGGTCGTGCCCGTGCGGAGCGTACTGTGATGGCGGCGGTCACGTCGGACTCCAGCGGCTGCGAAAGCCGGCGCAAAGTGGGGTTCGATGGTAGACGGGGGAGTGTGAGGACGAGCTTCACCTGGGTCCAGACGACGCTGGCGGTTCTCCTGTCGGCCTGCGCCGGCCCCTCGGGCGGTCTGGGAGGAGATCCGAGCGCTCCGGCTTCGGCGCCCGACTGGGTTCGTCGGGGCAGCCGGGTCGAATCGGGGGTCATCTACGGCCTCGGCTCGGCAGAGGGCATCGGAAACACCTCACTGGCCCGCTCCACCGCGGCCAACCGGGGCCGAGCCGAGATCGCCAAGATCCTGCAGGTTTACTCGGCGTCGCTGATGAAGGACTACCAAGCTTCCACCCTGGCTGGTGGGGCGTCGAGCGAAGAGCAGCGGGTGGAGCAAGCGATCAAGACCTACTCCGATGGTCTTTTGAATGGTAGCGAGGTTCGAGACTACTGGCTCGATGCCCGGACCAACACTTGGTACGCCTTGGTCGTACTGGACTACGAAAGAGCGGAAACCGCAGCTTCGCTTCGGGCGAAAATGGGCGGAGGCCTTTCGGAGTGGGTGCAGAGCCACGGCTCGGAAGTGCTCGAGGACCTGGACCGAGACCTGGGCCAGCGGGTCCTTCAACCCGCGCCCTCGACCCAGCCACCGACGGATTCGTCACCTTCGGGAGCCACGGAGGGTCGAGCAAAGGCGGGCGAGGAAGCCCTTGCGACGGGTCCTCGGCCCGCTTGGGTGGAGGGGGCTTGCGACCGGGACCGACACCTGTGCGGCGTCGGATCCGGGGCCACCGTCGCCGACGCGGATGCTCAAGCGCGCGGAGAGCTCGCGCGAATCTTCGTGGCCCGGGTCCAGGCCGTGCAGGAAAGCTTTCAGAGCGCCAGTCTTCAAATTCGCGCCCGCACCGGCGAGCAATGGGCCGAGGCCCAGTCGGTCTCGAGCCATTCGCTAGTCTCCTCGGACAAGGTCGTTCGCTTCAGTGAAGTCTTGGAACGCTGGCGGTCTCCCGAAGGCCGGACGTACAGTTTGGCGGTCATCGACCGAGGCCGGGCGTCGGACATTTTGCGAGACGAGATTCAGCGGTTGGACCAGCAGATTCTCCAGAGCGTTCGCGAAGCCGAATCCACGACCGACGTGGTCGGGCGCTACCGGGTGCTGCGACGGGCCATGGCCACCTCGGCAGAGCGAGCCGCAAAAAACGGCGACCTTCAGGTCATCGACGGGACCGGCGTGCCGCCCGCAGTGCCGCTGGCGGCGATCGTCGGTCTGTTGGACGAAGCACGCAAGAAGCTGCGGTTCGCCGTGATCGTATCCGGCGATGCAGCGGAAGAGGTGCGGTCGTGTTTGGAAGCGGCGCTGACCGAGCGGTCCTACGAGTTCGAGTCGGCGGTGATCCAGCCGGGGGACCGTCTTCCCGACCTGCGCGGTACCTTCGACGTTCGGCTCGAGGCGCGGATCCGGGCCGAGAACCTGGGCCAGATCGGCTCCAGTCGGGTGGAGACCGCCGAAGCGGAACTCGTGCTGAAGATGGTCGACATCGCGGAGAATCGGACCTTCGCCACGGTTCGGGGGTCGGAGCGGGCCTCCCGGCCCACCTTTCGGCGGGCGGTGGCCACCGCCGCCGTCAAGATCTGCAAGAAGAAGCTGCCGGAGATGATGGACCGGCTCGACCGCAAGTTCAGTCGCTAGGCTAGGCTGGGATTCGGCCGGGGCCAACCGGCCAGTGGCTCGGGGACGCCCCCAGCGGGCGGCGCGTCGCACGGCAAGGCCCGGCTGGAACGAAGGTTCCGGGATGGCGCTTCAGCCAGCTCCCTCGGCCCGGGGACCGGAATCGACGCAACCGTGCCCCGCAGCGGGCCGAAAACCTCGGTGCGATCGGGGTGGCTTGTATGCCCCCGGCCAGGAAAGCCATGATGCAGCCCGTGTTCCACCGACCCGCACCGAGTGGCCCGTGCGCCGGCTGGCTCCGGGGAGCCCTGCTGGTTTTGGCCGGCACCAGCGCTGCGTTCACACCCACCGAGCAGGCCTGGGACCAGGATACGGTCACCTACCGGTTGGACCCCGCCGGGTCCGACGACGTCGACGACGGCTCGGATGTCGAGGCGGTGCGACGCGCCTTCGCGACCTGGGAAGGGGTGGGTTGTGGGGAGCCTTCCTTCGTCGAAGAGGAATGGCAGGGCACCGGAATCAACGACAACGAAGGCATCAGCATGGTCTTCTGGGTGGAGCGCCCCGAGGGGTGGCTCGACGAGGAGCGGGACGCCCTGGCTCTGACCTTTGCCTGGCACCGAGACGGCCGGACGATCTTCGACGCCGACACGGTACTCAATGGCGCGTACTACGAGTGGACCACGGACGAAGAAGAGGCCCGACAAGGCGTTCGGTTGGACGTGGAGACCGTGGTTCTGCACGAGGTGGGCCACTTCGTGGGGCTCGCCCACAGCCTGGACGAGTCGGCGGTCATGTTCGCCACCAACAACAAGCTGGTTCAGCGGGAGCTGGCGCCGGACGACGCGGCCGGCTTGTGTTTTTTGTACTCGGATCCGTCGTCAGAGGACCCGGTGCCCGGCTGCGACAGGGACGAGCAGGGGCGAAAGGGCCCGGGCTGCTTGTGCGAACGCCGGTCGGATTGCGCTTCGAACTTGTGCTTCGACGACCGGCAGCTCCTCGGAAAGCAGTACTGCGTCGAACCCTGCATCAAGGATGCATCCCGGCCCGAGTGCCCGGAGGGCTTCGTCTGCGAAGACACCCTGGTCGGTTTTCAGTGCTTGTTGCCGGCGCCCGGCTCGAGCTCGTTGTGCCAGCTGTGCAGCGGACCCGGTCAGTGCCCGACGGGGCTGTGCGTTCAGGCCAACAACGTGAACGCGGGCCAACCCTTCTGCAGCTTTCCCTGCACGCCGGACGGGACCAGCTGCCCCGACGGTTACGAGTGCTTTCGGACCCAGCAAGCCGGGTCCCAGGTGTCGGTCTGCGCGCCCCTGGCGGGGGTGTGCGACCCGCCGGACCGGGGTCAGCACAACCAGTCGCCGAACTTGGACGGCTCCTGCGATGACAACCACGTCCCCTTGCGCTACGGCCCCAACACCGAGGCCTTTTGCTACCAGCTGTGCGACAACCCGGGACAGAGCTGTCCGAGGCTGACCGACGCCACCTGCGACCCGGTCGACAACATGATGAACACATTCGTCTGCCGCACGATCCGGCGACCGGGCGAGCGCTGCTTTCCGGAGTTCTGCGCCGCGAACCCCGCCAACCCACTGGGCGCCCTGTGCTTTCAGCTGGGGGAATCGCCGGAGGATTCGGTCTGCCTGGAGCTGTGCCAGGGGACCGACGACTGCCCGATCAACCACCAGTGCCAAACCTCCGAGGATGGACTTCGGGCTTGCATCCCGGTCAACGACGGCTTTCGAGAGCTGGGCGACGCGTGCCGCAGCGACCAAGAGTGTCTGGGAGACGACGTGTGCCGGATCCGCGGGACCGAGGAGCGGCGATGCACCCGAGCCTGCGATCTCGATGCCGATCCGGCGCAAGCCTGCGGCACGGGCTTTTCGTGCCTGGCTACCGTGGGCGAGTCCGGGCTGTGCTGGCCCGATGACCCGGGCGACGGCGGACCTTCCGACCCGGTTCTGTGCGCTTGCAATCAGACCGGGGCTTGCGACCCGAACTGCGGCTGCGATCCGAACTGTGGCCCGATCTGCACCTGCGATCTGACCCGCAGCTGCGACGCCGACTGCGACTGCGACGAAGACTGCGGCCCCAGTTGCAGCCACAGCGGGCCTTTGCCGCCGAATTCGAGCGGCTTCGGCGTTTCAGGGTTAATGCTGATCGCCGGCGCCGCCGGTGGGCTCTGGTTCCGCCGGCGCTCCTTCGCTTCGAAGGGAGGGAAACATTGCTTCGGAGCACGGTTTGGGCCATGAGGCCGTCAGCGGATCTGGTCCGCCCTCAGAAGAAGCGACATGCGACTGCAAGACTTGGCCTTCCAACACGCCTTCGGCAAAATGTTCGTCTACAACCTCCTGTGGGAAGACGCCGAGGTGGACGAGCGCTACCTCGGGCTCGATGAAGACTCGACCGTTTTGAGCATCTCGGCCGCCGGGTGCGGCGTCGCCGGCATGATGAGCCGGCAGCCCTCCCGCATCGACGCGGTGGACATCAATCACCACCACCTGGCGCTGTCGGCTCTGAAGATGACCGCAGCCCAGCGGATGAAGTCGCACGCCGAGTTCTACGACATGTTCGGGCGCGGTTGGCATCCCAATCCCGAGCAAGCCGTCCGTCGACTGGCCCAGTACCTCCCTCCGTGGATGCAGCGGTACTGGAAGCGGCACTGGAAGCGTTTTCAAAAATCGCTGTATCGAGAAGGTCTCACGGCCAAAATGCTTCGCTTCTTCCGAAAGCAGACCGGCATCGACGCGGCCTGGCTCAAGTGGGTCGACCAGCAGCCCTTCGAAGAACGCTGGAAGGTGATCGACGAGTGGATCACGCCGGTGATGCAGCGACCCGTGGTCAAAGCCTTCCTCGACTCGCCCCTGCAACTCATGACCCTGGGCATCAACTTCGAGCAAAAGGATCGCTACGTCGCGCAAGAAGAGGTTTCGGACATCGTGGGTGCGTTCCGCGCGACCATTCAGCGTATCGCGACCACCGATCTGTCGACCAACTGGCTGGCCTGGTACGTGGTCACCGGCGGGTTCGAGCACGAAAACCCCGAGGCGGTGCCCCCGTACCTGCGCAAGGACCGCCACGTGTCCAGCGTGGGATCGCCCACCTCGGTGCGCTTTCACCAGGGCAATCTATTCAAGGTTCTGGCCGAAGCAGGTTCGAACACCTGGTCCCACTTCACCTTTTGCGATGCCCCGGACTGGATGGCTCCGACCATTCAGCGCCAACTGTTCGACGAGGTGATCCGCACTGGTCGAGAGGGGGCGGTGGTGTTGATGCGCTCGGTGGAAGAGCGAAGCATCGTCGACAACCTGGATTATGGGAGTCGTCTGCAGCGCATCGACGACGTGTCCGATCTGGCCACGGCCGAAGACCGCAGCAAGCTGTACCGCCGCGTCGACTTCTATCGGTTGGTCCATTGAGTGAAATCGACAAAAAGGCCCACCAGGCCTTTTTGGATTCGTTCTACGGCTGGGCCGGTCCGATCTACGATCTGACCCGGCGTTACTATCTGGTGGGTCGGGAGGCCGCGCTCGAAGCCCTGGACCGGGAGCCATGGAACCGACTGGTCGAGATCGGCCCCGGCACCGGTCGGAACCTCGAAAAGCTCCACCGCAAGCGACCCTACGCCCAACTCGGCGGGGTCGAGCCGTCTCGGGCCATGCTGGACCGAGCTCGGCGTCGCTGCCCGTACGCCACCTTGGTGGAAGGATTCGCGGAAGACGCGGAGTATGGCTCGCTGTTGGACCAAAGGCCCGACCGGGTGCTGTTTTCGTACACCTTGTCCATGGTTCAGGATCCGATGGCGGCCTTGATGAATGCCCGCCGCCAGGTGGCGCCGGACGGAGAAGTCTTGGTCGTGGACTTCGGGGACTTGGGTCAGATCCTCGAGCCCTTTCGCACCGGCCTTCGGCGGTGGCTGAAGAGCTTTCACGTCGAGCCGATCCAGCCCGGCTTGTTGGAAGAGGCGGGGGCCCGCCTTTCGTTCGGCTGGGCACGTTACTGGGTGATGGGCCGGTTGCCTGCGGCCGCGGACGCGACCGGGTCGAGCTGACGGCTCGGGTTTTTCGTCCCGCTCGTCAGCAGTCGCGTTACATTTCGGCGGAATGGACGGTCCGTCGCCGCCGCCGATCCGCACCCGAGGCCGCGGGGTCACCGCGTGGGCGGTGGGCGGGCCGGTGTGGATCGCCGGAAGCTTGATGCAATTTCAGGCCGAGGGCACCGGACCCGGTTTCGAAGGGCTGGTGGCCGGTGCGGCCCTGGCCACTTTGGCGACCGTCGCCGGACTGTGGGTGTGCTCGGCGTCCTGGCTCACCCAAGGCACTTTGCCGGTTCCGATGTTCGCGGGGGCCGCCCTTTCGATCGCCCCCCTGGTGCCTGGCACCGGCGTAAACCCTGCTCTGGCCGCCCTGGCGCTGCAGTTTTCCGGAGGTGCGACCTTCGTCGCCGGTTTGATCCACGAATCCCTTCGGGCGGTCGGCCAGCCGATCCGGATCTCCGGCAAAGGGCCCCGGGGCAAACTGCGCCGGCTTCGACGCGATCGGCCGCCGGCAGCGGTTCCGTGGAACGCGGTCGAGGTCGGGGACCGATTGGCGCTGGAGCCCGGGGTGCCGCTTCCGATGGACGTCCAGGTGACCGAAGGGCGGGCGTTCGTCGGTTGGGAAGCGGCCGGGGGCCCGGCCGC
>DAPKRQ010000196.1:0-32126 GCA_031800475.1 Myxococcales bacterium LLY-WYZ-16_1 | reverse complement strand
CCGCCCTCCGAGGCCCCCGGCATGCCGGGGCTCAGTGGCCACCCGACTTCGGTCCGTGCTACAGGCCGCTCGGATTGGCGCGGAAGCTCCGTCCGGGCCAGTGGTCCGTGGTCGTCCCGTATTTTGACGAGGAAGACTTCCTCGAGGCCACCCTCCGCGCCTGGCTCGCCCAACGGCGACTCCCCGATTGCATGATCTTGGTCGACAACGGGTCGACGGACCGAGGCCCAGAGCTGGCCCGGCGCACCCTGGAGGACGCCCCGATCGACGTACGCTTCGTCGAAGAGGCTCGGCCCGGAAAGGTGCACGCGTTGGAGACGGCGTGCAGCCTGCTGGACACGGAGTTCGTGGCGGTGAGCGACGCCGACACCCACTATCCGCCCGAGTACCTGGAGCGGCTGGACGCCCACCTGCGCGACAACCCGGACGCTGCCTGCGCCCTCGCCTTCGGCTTTTGGGAGTGGATGGACGACGCGCAAAGGCAAGCCCACGTCGAAGAACGCTACCGTTGGTCGAAGCGGCATCCGACCAAGTGCTTCACTGGTGGCTATGCTCAATCGTTTCGAGCGAAATGTCTGCTCGATGCCGGCGGGTTTTCCGCGGAGCGCTGGCCTTTCGTGGTGGAGGACCACGAGATCATCCATGTGGTGAGTCGCCACGGGCGCGTGCTGCACTGTCCCGACACCTGGTGTGTCCACGCCCATCGGCGGAAGGACCGCAGTCGGGTCGCGTGGAATCTGGTGGACCGTATGCTGTACCGGCACACCCCCGACTTTGCCATGGATCTGTACTTCTATCGTTTCCTGAAGCCGCGGCTGGTCCGCCGCGGCATGTTCACCACGCGGCTGCGGGAAAAGCCTTGGCAGCAGTCTCGGGCATGAGAGGCGCCCCGTTTTCGAGCTCGGCCCTCTCTTCCAACGAAGACGTTGCCCCGATCCCCACCATCGACGAAGTCCGGGAGCGCACCGTGCGTCGACGAACGCTTCATTGGCGCGAACTGTGGGAAGATCCGGCGCCACTGGTCTGGCGCGCGAATCGACTCGAAGGAATCCCTTCGTTCTATCCGATCTATCGCTGGCGAGATCACCACTCGACGTCGATCCTGCCCCTTCTCCGGCTCGCGGAATCACTGGACCCGAACAAAGGCTTTCTGGCCCGAGCGAACCGCTGGGGTTTTCGGTATGCCTCGGGCTCCGACACGGTCGACCGCGAGATCGAACGGGTAGGGGGCCCGCCCCCCCTGGGCACCGAGATCACCCTTCCGACCGAGTTCGCCCACCGGCTCGCCGACGCCCTGGTCGAAGATGCCATCGCGACCGAGGCCCGGCACCCGGACACGACCAATGTGGTGTTGGTCGGCGGAAAAGACAGCCTGAACCTGCTGCTCCTTCCCTGGAGCCACCGCACGGTGGCGGTCAGCGGCCCGCCGAACGATGAGCTGGCCCGGGCCTTCGTCGCAGACAACGGACTGGACGTGGAGGTGTGGTCCCTCATGGACCAGCCGTCGGCTGCCCATCTGGAGCGAGAGGTCCTGGAAAACGCGTGCCGGCTCGCCCTGGAGCATTGCCGCTGGGGCAGCCACCTGGTCGAGATCGCTCGTTCTTTCGAGAGGAAGGTGCTGTTCTGGGTCGGCCAGGCGGGGGGCTTCTATCAAACGCCCAAGTGGCGTCGCCCTGGGCATCCGCCGGACCGTTGGGAGACCGTAGCCAAGCGGCTGTACGACGGCGTGCGGCCCAAGCTTCCGAGTTCGTGGGACCATCGGGTGGTGCAGGGCTGGTTACTCCCAACCTTTCGCCACAACCTGTGGCGCCGGGCCGCCATGTGGCAAGGCACCCACATGTCGTTCATGCGCGGCCTGACCGACTGCCTGTTCGTATCGTCTTACCACGGTCCGAAAGCCACCCGAGTGCTCGAGGCGGTTGACCTAGAGCAAGCCGTTCGTTTCGATGTACGGCCCCTGATCGGACGGAGGCTCCTGGGGACCGAAGTCCGCTACCCCGAGACGAACCCGGGACCGCCCTTGTCCCTGGTGCGCCGAGGCCTGTGCCGCGCCGACCGGTTTTTGGCGGCGGCTCGGGCGGCGGGCATCCCGGTGGGCCCCCACCCCCGCTGACGTCGCTCAGACGGTGCCGCCTCGCAGACGCTGGAGGGCGCGGCGGTATGCGGGCCGGTCGTGCACCGCCCGGACGTAGTCGGCGATGTTCGGCTTTTTGCCCAAAATCTCGGACCGCTCCGACCCCGCCTGCAGCGGAAAGCTCATCTGGATGTCGCCGAGGGTCAGCTGCTCACCCGCGAACCACCGGCGGTCGGCCAGATGCTCGTCGATGTAGCTCGCGTGACGCTCGAGCTGTTCGTCTAGATATTGTCGATCGAAGACCTTACCCAAGGTGGCGGTGAGAGGCCGCAGCGGCAGAGGCACGGGAGGCTCTTTCAATTTTTGAAAGACGATTTTCAAGAGCAGAAGGGGCATCAAAGAGCCTTCCGCGTAGTGCAGCCAATACCGGCAGGCCTCGCGCTCCGGAGTTTGACTCGGCGGGACCAGGTCCGTGGGGCCGTACCGCTCGGCCAGGTGCTCCAGGATCGCGCCGGACTCGGCGTAGACCCGACCTTCGTCTTCCACCACCGGCGCTTTGCCCAGAGGGTGGACGGCCCGAAGCGCCTTCGGCGCCAGGCTCGTCTTCGGGTCTCGCGCGTAGCTCCGCAGTTGGTAGGGCACGCCGAGCTCTTCCAGCAGCCACACAACACGGATGCTCCGGGACCACTCCAGGTGGTGGATGACGACCGAGGGAGATTCCGACATGCACCGGACCCTCCGGGCCCCGGGAGCCCGGCGCAAGCGATAGTGCGGACCGTCAGCTTCCGGACTGAAGCCAGCGCGCCAGCGCTTCGATGGTCTGTCGGTCCAGCGGGCCCCCGTGACCCTTTCCGAAGCCCCGCATGGACGTGCCGGGCCGGCCGCCGTCGATGATCTCGACCAGGCGCGACCGATCGGCGTCCAGGGGTTTGGGCAGCGGCCGGACCCGACCGGCGATGGCGGTTCCGGCGCCTTCCGGCCCGTGGCACGCCGCACAATGGGTGGCGTAGACGGTACGGACCATCTTTCGCTCGGACTTTGGGCCCGCTCCGCCATTCGCCTCAGAGCCATTCGCGGGGTCCCCGTTCTCGCGGTCCCCCGCAGGTCTCGAAGCCACCGGACCGTTCGAGCCGCCCTTCCGTTCGCCTCGGGTTTCCTCTGGCCCGGCGGCCGCCGTCGTCTCCGTGCCCGCATTCCGTTCCCCATCAGCGACCCCATCGGCCCGGGTGGGCGGGCCGGCTTCGTCGACCGCCCGGGCTTGCAGGTCCCCATCTCGGCCGTCGCTCGAGTCGGCTTTCGTTTCGCCCGAGCCGTCGCCCCCGGGGGACGCGCTCTCCGCCCGGGCATCGCCGCCGCCTTCACCGGACTCGGATCCATCGGCGGCCTCCGGCGGCTGGGCCCGGACGCCGTCGCGCCAATTGGGCACGCTCGGCGCGTCGTCTTCCCACGAGCGCATGTAGATCACGAGCTGGCCGATCTCCTGGTCGGTGAGCGGGCCCCCGTGGTCGATGTCGTAGGCCGGCATGTTCGTGCCCGGAATGCCGAGGGCCACCAACCACCGCAGCTGATCGTCCGACACCTTGCTCAGGAATTCCTGCGCGGCCAGGGTCGGCGCGGTTCGCCCGCCCCGCCCGGCCTCACCGTGGCAGCCCGCGCAGTGCAGCTCGAACAGGTGCTTTCCCAAGGCGACTCGCTCGGCCCGAAGACTCTCCCGGGCCGCTTCTCTTCGGCCGGGCTCGCCGGCGCGGTAGGCCGGAAATGCCAAGATCAACGCAGCCATGCACACGAGCCCGGCCAGCTGATAGCGACGGAGGGAGCGGAGCTCCGACGGGCGGTCCAGGGACTGTGACGACACTGTACGTTCCATTCAAGCTCGTCCAGGCCCGCAGCTGCCGCCCCGCGGCGGCGTGTAGTACTGCCGGGTGCCCAGAGGCGGCCCGTTCTTCAAGACCCGGGTGTCGACGGTCACCCGTCCGTCTTGGACCTCGATGCGGTATCGGTTCATCCCGTGGGGCGACGGTCCCTCGAGCCACTCGCCCGCCAGATCATACTTCGAGCCGTGGCACGGGCACTCGAAGCGCCCCGAAGCCTCGCAAAAAGGCACCCGACACCCCAGGTGAGGGCAGCTCTGCGACAGAGCGAACAGCTCGCCTTTCACCCGGCTCACGTACAGCTGCGCCTCTCGAATGTAGGTCACGGTCTTTTCAGCATATTGATCCGGCGGTCCCAAGGTCAGGGTCCCGCCTGCCTTGCCCTGAGCGAGGGGCTTGAGCGCTTCGTACGTGGTCCACACCGCCTCGACTCCCAGCAGACCCGCGCCGGTCTTCCAGGCAATGTTCAGTAGATTTCTACGCTTTGGCACTTCAGCCTCCTCTCCCCGCGCCCTCGAGGGCTCAGGGCTCGAAATACAGGTGCTCCCACGGCAAGACGAACGCCCATCCGGGGCCGCGGAAGAAGGCCCCCAGGATCGTCAAACCCAAGGTCACTGCGCACACCACGATGAATGTTGCCCGAGCCAGCCGCCGGGAACGGGGATGCCGTTCGGGGTTTCGGTCCACGTACGGCAGGACCACCAGCGCTCCGACGAGAAGGGCTGGAGTCAGGACCCCTGCCACCATCGGATCGAAATGGGCGAGCAGTTCCTGCAGTCCCACGAAATACCACGGAGCCTTGGCAGGCTCGGGCGTCGTGTTGGGGTTGGCCATCTCGCGCAGGGGCGCGTCGAACGCCACCCCCATGCCGATGGCCAGGGCCGCCGTGGCCAGCGCCACCACCTGGTGGCGGATGATCAAATGGGGCCAGCTGAAGACCTCGCCGTCCGGGTCTCGGGGGTGCACGGGCCCGGCTACCCCTTGCACCGCTCCCAAGGTTCGCTGGCTCGACGGGTCGCGGTCGTCGTCTGGAGCGGCCTCGTCGCCCTTTTCGTCATCCGACTTCGGACGAACCCGCCAGGGCACCGGCGCGAACCCGTCCTTTCTCACCCGCCACAGGTGCACCACCCACAGCAGGCCAAAAGCGATGGTCAAAACCGCCACGTGCAAAACATAGAAACGAAGCAAGGTGGCTTGCCCGATCACATCTCCACCGAGCAAGAAGGCCTGCAACTGCCTGCCGATGCCCGGAACATAGCGCACCAGGTCGGAGCCGACCCGCACGGCCCAGTAAGCCAGCTGGTCCCAGGGCAGCAGGTATCCGGTGAACGAATATGCCAAAGTCACGACCCACAGTAGAACGCCGATGACCCAGTTGAACTCCCGTGGCGGCTTGTAGGCGCCGTCCAAGAAGGTGCGCACCAGATGGAGCGTCACGGCCAGCACCATCAGGTGACCGCTCCACCGGTGAATGTTGCGGATCAGCTGGCCGAATCCAACGGTCGTCCGAATGGACTGCATGTCGCCGTAGGCCATGGTGACCGCGGGCGTGTAGAAGAACATCAGGTAGACGCCGGTAACGGCCAAGATCCCGAACAACACGGTCGAGATGAAGCCGAGGCGAAAGGTCGAGCGAAACGCGAGAAGGCTCCGGGGAACTCGGGCCGGGTACAGGTGCAAGAAAACGTTGTTGAAGGTGCGCTCGGCCCGCCCGCGGGGCGAGTCGACCGGTGGAGTTCGAAAGATCGACCGGTAGAGCGCGCCGGAACGAACGCGATCGACGATGCGTTGCCATGCACTCATGCCGGGGCCACCTCGAAGCCCAGGGCGTCCGCGGGACAGCGGTCGACGCACAGTCGACAGCGGATGCAGGTGGAGTCGTCGAACGCGAGGCGCGC
This sequence comes from Myxococcales bacterium LLY-WYZ-16_1, assembly GCA_031800475.1. Classification (GTDB taxonomy): domain Bacteria; phylum Myxococcota; class Kuafuiibacteriia; order Kuafuiibacteriales; family Kuafuiibacteriaceae; genus Kuafuiihalomonas; species Kuafuiihalomonas phototrophica. Next base: position 26,283 of record DAPKRQ010000196.1, on the reverse strand, counting down.
GCCCCCTTCCTCGACCTCCATTCGAATGCATCCCGTGGGACATACGTCGGCGCAGCCGCCGCACGCGATGCATCGGTGCTCGGCCAGCTGCAAGTGCTCGTCGCATCGAAGGCACCGGTCGGCCTCGGTCCGGGCAGCCGACATCGACAAGCAACCTTCCACTTCGGCGCTCCCCCGCCGGACCTCGGCCGGCACCAGCGGCAAGCGAGCCCGCGGAACCGCGTCGTACCCGGTCCAGTACCGAGCCCGTTGGCGCAGTGGAGGAGACGACGGCGCCGTTGGCGGCTCGAAGGCCCTCCGGGCCGGCGACCGATCCCGCCCTCGCCCAGCCAGGTCATGGACGATGGCCGAAGCGGCCCGCTGACCGGAGGCCACGGCTTGGATCAGATCCCGCGGCCCGGTGGTCGCGTCGCCGGCGCCATAGATCTGGGGATGGGACGTCCGGCCCCAACCGTCCACCGGCACCCCGCCCCACGACGCCGGCTCGAATCCGTCCGCGCCTCGCAGAAACTCGGTCTCGGCGGTCTGGCCGATGGCCACCACCAAGGTCCGGGCCTGCACCACCTCGGTCCGGTCTTCGTCGAGCTGAGGCGCGAAGTTGCCCGCGTCGTCGAAGAGGGCACGGACCGGCGCAACTTCGACGCCCTCGACCCGCTCGCTGCCCAAGACCCGGCGCACCGCGAGCCGGTTTCGGACCCAGACCCCCTCTTGCTCGGCTTGCTCGAGCTCTTCGGGCTGCATCGACATCTCGGAGCGGGCCTCCGGAGCCAGCAGGATCACCGACGCCCCCGCCTCCTTGCCTCCGCCACTCCGCATGGCAGAGCGCGCGGCATCCAGAACGGTCTGGTCGTCCCGCTGTCCCTGCAGGCGCCAGGCGCTGCGTGCGGCGTCGAAAGCCACGCTGCCGCCGCCGACCACCACCACCGGCCCTTCGACCTCGGTGGCCCGACCGGCGGCGGGCGCCCGCAGCCCACGAAGAAAGTCCACCGCTCGAATCACGCCGGCAAGCTCGATGCCCGGGGTTTCGAGCAAGCGGCCTTGCTGGCAGCCCACCCCGACCAAGACGGCGGCGTGGCGAGCCAAGAGGGTTTCGATGGATACGTCTCGCCCGACCTCGACCCCGGTCCGGAGCGTGACGCCCAACTCGACTATGGCCGACAGCTCCGCGTCCACCAGGCCGTGGGGGAGTCGAAAGGACGGCACGCCGTGGGCGAGCATGCCGCCAACCCGCCGTTGCCGCTCGTACAGCACAACCGAGTGGCCTGCCAGGCGCAGGTCGTGGGCCGCGGACAGCCCGGACGGGCCGGCTCCGACGATCCCCACCGAGGGCTTGTCGGCGGGAGGAATGTCGCCGGCTGCCCGCCGCCAGCGGGACGGGGCCTCGGCTTCGATGCCGTGGGCCTCGGTCAGGACCCGCTTCAGGGCACGGATGGCGATGGGTGCATCCAGGATGCCGCGGCGGCAAGCCTGCTCGCAGGGCGCGGCGCAGATCCGGCCGCAGATGGAGGCCAAGGGATTGGGTCTGCGGGCCACGTCGTAGGCCTCGGCCACCCGCCCCTGGGCCACCAGGGCCACGTACGCAGCCGCATCGGTCCCGACTGGGCAGGCGGAGCGACATGGAGCCGGGCTGCCCACCTGGGGCGGCCTCTCCGTCGGTGCCGGGTCGGGCGAACTCACCCGTCGGTCTCCGTGCCCGCGGACCGAGGCGAACCGGACGGCGCGGGCCGTCGGTTTCGCGGGGAGTCGGGTCGGGTCCACCACCAAACCAGGCCGCAAACTGCCCCGAATGCCGCGACGACCCACGCCGTGGCGAGCCAGCTCCGAACCTCTCGGCCAACCCCCGTCAGGCCGGTCAGGATCCACTGCGGAACATACAGGAACACCCCCACCGACGCCGCCAGAAGGACCACCGCCAGTCCCCAGGCCAGGCCGGCGGACGGACCACCTCGTGCTTCGACCGTCACGGACGAGAAGATGGACCGACCGGGACCGATCCGTCGATGACCAATCGCCACGGGTGCCGGTCGGGGTCGGCAAAACCAGGGCGGATCCGGTTTCACACCGCATCTGGGTCGCGGGTCTCGGTCCGGGGCTCGGTCGCGGTTCGGTAACGCGACCGCCGACCCATGATGGAGCACATGCGGCCTTCGGATTGCATGCCTCGAGCCCGTGCCCGGCACGGCGATCCTGGAGGCCCACGGCCTGACCAAGTCGTACCTGAGCGGGGAGGTCCCCGTGCACGCACTGAAGCCCACCGACGTCGAGCTTCGCTCCGGCGAGCTGGTGGTGCTGCTCGGGCCATCCGGCAGCGGAAAGTCCACCCTCTTGAACGTGCTCGGAGGGCTGGACACCCCGAGCGAAGGAACCCTGCGCTTCCGGGACCGAGATCTCTCCCAAGCCGACCTGGACCAGCTCACCCGCTATCGAAGGGACTGGGTGGGGTTCGTGTTCCAGTTCTACAACCTGATCCCGAGCTTGACTGCCTTGGAGAACGTGGAGCTCGTGACCGACATCGCAAAAGATCCGATGTCCGCAGAAGAAGCTCTGCACCTCGTGGGCCTTTCGGAACGACTCGACCATTTTCCTGCCCAGCTTTCGGGGGGCGAGCAGCAGCGGGTGGCCATCGCCCGCGCCGTTGCCAAGCGCCCGACCCTGCTCTTTTGTGACGAACCCACGGGAGCGTTGGACTACAAGACGGGGATCAAGGTCCTCGAGGTGATCGATCGCGTAAACCGAGAACTCGGCACCACCACGGTGGTGATCACCCACAACATGCCCATCGCCGCCATGGCCGATCGGGTCATCGGCATGGCTGACGGTCGCATCGTCTTTGATGAAGCGAGAACCGAACGCGTGCCGCCCCTCGAGATCCGCTGGTGAAGGCTCTTCGGCGAAAACTTCTGCGGGACTCGAAACGGCTGTGGGGCCAGATCTTCACGATCTCCTTGGTCATCGGCGCGGGAATCGCGAGCTACACCTCACTCCAGAGCTGCTATTCGTCGCTACTCCACTCCAAGTCTTCTTTTTACGCGAAATTTCGATTCGCAGACTTATTCGCGAAACTGGAACGGGCTCCTCGTTCGGTGGCGGGCCAACTGGCTTCCCTTCCCGATGTGGTGCAGGTCTATGACCACATCGTCGAGTGGGTCACGGTACCACTCGAAGGTCTGGACGAACCGGCGACTGCCCACATCGTATCCCTCCCAGAAGCGGGACCGCCTCGCCTGAACGCGGTCGACCTTCGACGAGGGCGCTGGCCGGACCCGGACCGCACTGACGAGGTGGTGCTGCTCGCGTCCTTCGCCCAGGCGAACGGCCTGGACTTGGGCTCCGCCGTGCCCGTGGTCATGAACGAGCGGCTTCAGCGCTTTCGGGTGGTGGGACTGGGCGTAGGTCCCGAATATGTGTTTCCGGTGCAGGGCGGGCTCGTCACGCCCGACGAAGCCCGTTTCGCCGTCCTCTGGATGCCGCGCAGCACCGCCGCCGCGGCCTTCGGACTGCAGGGCGCCTTCAGCGCGGTCGCGCTATCCGCGGAACCCAACGCTTCGATCGAGCGGCTCAAAGCCCGAGTCGATCGGGTGCTGAAGCCTTACGGGGGCACGGGCGCCTACGACGCCAGCGAACAGCCCTCGAACCATCGGCTGGAAGGCGAGTTCGTGCAGCTGCGCGCCTTCGCGGTGTTCGTGCCCATGCTCTTCTTGGGGGTATCGGCCCTGCTCGTGAACGTGGTCCTGTCGCGGCTCGTCCTGCTACAGCGAACCCAGATCGCCACCTTGAAGGCGATCGGGTACGGTGACCGGCGGATCGTGGTCCACTACCTGCTCTTGATCTCGAGCACCTTGGTGCTCGGTTCGGTCCTGGGCGTAGGTGGCGGTGCCTGGCTGGGTCGTGCCATGACCGATCTCTATCTGGAGTTCTTTCGGTTCCCGTCGGCCCGATTCTTCATGGACGCGTCGGTCGTCTGGACCGCGGTAGGCGTCAGCGCCGCGGCGGGGGCCGCCGGAGGGCTCGTGGCCATGCGAAGCGTCCTTCGCCTGCCCCCTGCGGAAGCGATGCGCCCGGCTTCTCCGCCCCGCTACCGGCGTTCGGTCCTGGAAGTCTGGGGTCTGGACCGGCTGCTCACACCATCGATGCGGATCGTGGTTAGAGAGATCGGTCGCCATCCAATCCGCACGGGACTGTCCGCATTGGCCATGGCCGCGTCCATGGGGATCGTGGTCTCGGGACGCTATTCGAAAGATGCGATCGACCATCTCATGCGCACGACCTTGCAGTCGGCATGGCGCGAGGACCTCATGGTCGAGCTGCAGAACCCTGTCGCTGCATCGGATCTGAGGTATTTCGCCCATGTCCCCGGGGTTCGGGTCGTCGAGCCCCAGCGCACCCTAGCGGTCCGGTTCGAATCGGGCCACCGGCGCAAAGACGCCTTGGTTTACGGCTACCGCTCACAGCCACGGATGCGCCGCCCGATGACCGAAGCCGGAGTCCCCCGAGCGGTGCCCCGGAACGGCGTGCTCCTCACAGAGCGGCTGTCCGAAGTCCTGCAGGTTCGGCCTGGTGACGTGATCCGCGTCGAATCTCGGGAGGAGACCCGCCCCGAATTCGACATGGCGGTTGCGGGCTTCGTCGACGAGTCATTCGGCCTCGCCGGTCACGTGAACGCTGAACTTTTGGCCGAGGCCCTCGGGGAGAATCTCCGCTTCGACACCGTGCTCCTCCGGGTCGAGCGGCGCCAGCTGAGCCAGGTCCAGAGCCGACTGCGGAACATTCCGAGCGTCGCCACCATCACGCGAAGGCAGGCGATCATCGACGAGTTTCGGGAGCAGACCGGCGAGATGCTCTGGGTGACCATGCTGATCCTGACGGGACTCGCGTCGACCATCGTCGTCGGTGTGGTTTACAATAACGCGCGGGTCGCGCTGTCGGCCCGAGCGCGGGATCTGGCGACCATGCGGGTTCTCGGCTTCCACCGAAACGAGATCTCCACGGTGCTGCTCGGCGAGTTGGCGGTCCAAGTGGCGATCGCGCTGCCGATCGGAGCCTGGTTCGGAAGAGTCATGAGCCGAGGCATCGCGGCCACCATCGACCCGGACCAGTTTCGCCTGCCCTTGGTGATCACCGGGCAGACCCACGCTTTCGCCGCCCTGGTCACCCTCGGTGCGGCGGTCGTGGCCGGTTCGCTGGTGCGCCGCCGACTGGCTCGACTCGACCTGATCGGGGTACTGAAGACCCGGGAGTGAGCATGCCCTCGAAGAACGGCAAGCGGTGGATCCGACGGGCCCTGGCCTTTGCGGTGGTCTTGGGGTTGGGACTCGCCCTGGCGGCGGCGTACCGCCCGCGGCCCGTGGGAGTAGAGTGCCGAGCGGTCGAACGGGATGAGCTGCAGGTCGTGGTCGACGAAGAGGGGCGCACCCGAATCCGGGACCGCTTCACCCTGTCTGCCCCGGTGCAGGGCGTGCTCGAGCGGATCGAGCTGGACGAAGGGGATCCGGTACAGGCCGGACAAGTGGTCGCCCGGATCTTCCCGTCGGTGGAACCGCTCCTCGACGCCCGCACCCGGTCGAGCGCGAAGGCCCGGGTCCTGGCGGCACGGGCGGCGATCCAGCGCGCCGAAGCCGCCGCGGTGCAAGCCCGTGCCGACGCGAAGCTCGCGCGGCGGGAGCAGGAGCGGCGGCACGAACTGTACGAAGCCGACATCCTCTCGGAGAGCGAGTTCGACCGGCTGAAGGCCCAGACCGAGGCCGCCGAAGCCCGCCGAGAGGCGGCGGAGTTTGCAGTCCGGGTCGCGGAACACGAGCTCGCCATGGCAGAGGCGGCCCTACGCCAAACCCGCGGGCGCGACCGGGCCGGGCCCCTGAACATCGAAGCCCCGATCGACGGTCTGGTGTTGGAGCTCTTCCACGAGTCGGAAGTCTCGGTCCGGGCGGGTGAGCGGCTCCTTCAGCTCGGCGATCCTCGGAATCTGGAGGTGGTCGTCGATGTGCTGACCCAGGACGCGGTCCGGATCCGGCCGGGACAGCCGGTGGAGTTCGTTCGGTGGGGCGGCGACCGTCCACTCACTGGACGGGTGCGTCGGGTCGAGCCGGCCGCGTTCACCGAAATCTCGGCCTTGGGCGTGGAGGAGCAACGGGTGCACGTGGTGATCGACCTGAGCGCCGAGGGTTCCGAAGCCGAGGCGCTCGGCCACGGATTTCGGGTAGAGGCCCGGATCGTGGTGGAGCGGATCGAGGATGCGGTGCAGGTCCCCGAGGGCGCCCTGTTTCGGTTCGAGGACCAGTGGGCCCTGTTCCGCCTGGAGGGCGACCGGGCTCGACGGGTTGCGGTCCAAACCGGGGTCGCCGCCGAACGCACTCGACAGATCCTGGCTGGCGTGGAGCCCGGCGACCGGGTTCTGGTGTACCCGAGCGACCTGGTAGAGGACGGCACGAAGGTGGCCTGCGACGCCCCGTGACCGAGGGAATCGGCGGGCTTTTCTGCTCGCTCGCGGATGGTAGCGTCGGTTCATGACCGACGTGGGATTCGGAATCGTGGGAACGGGTTTGATCGCGGGTGCCATGGCCGACGCGCTTCAGCGGGCCGAAGGGGCCGCACTGCGTGCGGTGGGCAGCCGTAAGCGGGAGCGGGCCGAGGCCTTCACTCAAAAGCGGCCTGGGGTCGCGGCCGTGGAAGGCGTGAACGCCCTTTGCGCTCGGGACGACGTGCAGGTCGTCTACGTGGCCACACCGACGGCAGCCCGCACAGCTGCGGTCGAAGCAGCGCTTGGCACCGACAAACACGTTCTGATCGAAAAGCCCATGCCATCGGCCCGCGAGTTCGCCGCGTGGCGTTCCGAGGCCCATACCCGAAATCGGGTGCTGCTGGACGCGACCCATTTCGTCCACCATCCCCGCACCGATGGGGTGCGCACCGCCATGGCGGAACGCATGGGGCGGGTCCATGCGCTCCACACGTCTTTTCACTTTCCTTCGGCAGATCCGGCCAACATTCGCCTTCAGCCCGACGCCGAGCCTTGGGGCGCTTGGGGCGATATGGGCTGGTACGCCATGCGCGCGGTGGTCGAATACCTTCGGCCGAATGGAGGCTTGGAGCTTTGTACCGCCCGTGCCGAGCGTCATCCCGAAACCAACGCGATCATTCGGGTCGACGGCCTGGTGGGGTTCGAAGGAGGCGAAACCTCGACGTTCAGCGTCGGCTACACGGCGGGTGCGCTGATGATGAGCTTCGAGCTGCTGGGCTCCGAGGCCGTCCTTCAGATGGACGACTTCGTCTTGGACGTTAGGGACAGTCTGGTCTTTCGAAATCCCGAGCTCGAAACCGGATTTCTGCTGCGCTCCGGAATGGTTCCGCGAGCCCACGGCGAGTGGATCTCGACCCCGAGCCCCAAGGCGGCTCACGTCGTCATGTTGGAGCGCTTCGCGGCATGGGTGCGCGCCGGGGACTCGGGATCCGCCGTCCCCTGGGCCAACGCCGCCGAGCAGACTCAATCCCTCGTGGATGCGGTCGCCCACACGCTGAACGGCTGAGTGGCCCCGCCTGAACGGGCACACCCTTGCAACGACCGCCGACTGGGTTCGGGCCAGCTGAGCACCCGCCGAGTCCCGCCGACTCCGTTCAGGCGAACAGGCGCTCCGCCGCCTTCCGGCAGCCCTCGGCCAGGGACTCCAGCTTGGCCCACGTCACCTTCGGGTCGATCCCTGCCATGCCCACGTGAATCGAAAAGCCACAGTCCACGCCGGCCATCAACCGGCTGGGTTCGACCACCGTGGCCCATTGCTCGATGCGCTGAGCAACCAGCTCAGGATGCTCGATGTAGTTGGACTGGGGCTCGATGACCCCCGGGCACAAGACCTTGTCTCGCGGCACTCCGAGTTCTTTCAGCACCGCCCACTCGTGGGCGTGACGCGGATTTGCTCCCTCGAAAAGAATTGTCTGGGGCTTGGCGCGGTACACCACGTCGGCGATGGTCGCGATCGACACGTCGCAGTGATGGGGCCCCGGATAGTTTCCCCAGCACAGATGCATCCGCAGCTGTTCGGCCGGGATGTTCGCCACCGCGTGATTCAGGGCCTCGATGTTGACCGCGATCGTGCGCCGGAAGGATTCGTCATCCAGCTCGGCGTAGGCCGAGTGTCGACCCATGGCCAGGTCCGGGCAGTCCAGCTGCACCGTAGCCCCGCTGGCGGCGATGGTCTCGTACTCGACTCGCATGGCATCGGCGATGGCGAACAAGTACGACTCCCGGTCGGGGTAGTACTGATTCGCGAAGAACAGCGAGATCACCCCAGGGGAGGCCGCACTGGAGAACACGGCCTCGGCCTCTGCCGCCGCGGCCTCTCGGGTTAGCCGGGCCATGTCGTCCACCGCGGCCTCGGCGTTCCGGACCGCGATGGGTCCGGTGCAGGCCGGAGCCGAACGCTTCCGTCGGCCGGGATTCGAAGCCACGATCTCGGCGCTCTTTGGAAAATCGATCAGGTCGGCGAAGTGGTAGTCGCGCACGGACTCGCCGTCGAATCCACTCAGGCGATCCTTTACGTAGGTGGCGTATGAGGGCTTGGACATCTCGCCGTCGTTGACCACCGTAATGCCAGCATTCACCTGCCGGCGCACGGCATCGGCTACGGCAGCGTCGACCTGCCGATTGAGGGCCTGTACGTCCACGGGCACCCCGTCGCCGACAGCCCACATGGACTTCACCAGGTCGTCCGGTCTGGGAAGGCTGCCAGTGTGGGTGGAGCGGATGGTTCGGGTCATCGGACGTCCCTCGGCGCAAGAGCGCCGATTCGGGCGTTGACACGGCCTGTGCCCTCGACCAGGGCCGCGAGCTTTCCTCGAGCGCTGTCCCGCGGAAGGTATTTCATCCCGCAATCCGGCGCGGCGATGATCCGCTCTGGCGGCAGGTGCTCGAGGGCCACCATCAGCCGGCGTTCGACCACATCGGCGGTCTCTGGGGTCTCGTCGCCCAGATCCAAGACTCCCAGTATCACCACCTTGCCTTCGAGAGGCTCCAGGGCCTTGGACAAGTCGAGGCGTGGTTGGGCCGCTTCGATCGACACCTGATCCACACCGATCTGCCCCACTAGCGGCAGGCAGGAGTATCCGGCCGCGGACTTCTCGCCGACCATGGCGGCATAGCCGAAGCAAACGTGGAGCGCCGTGGTTCCTTCGATCCCCTCGAGCGCGCGCTGGATGATCTGGACCCCGTAGGCCTCGGCGTGATCAACCTTCGCTTGAAGATATGGCTCATCGAGCTGCACGATGTCGGCCCCGGCTTCGAACAGGTCGCGAATTTCCCGGTTCAGGCAGTCCGCGTAGGCCTCTCCCAGGGCTTTCGGCGAGCCGTAGTGCTCGTCGACCGCCAGCTGCGACAAGGTGAACGGACCGGGAACGGTCACCTTCACGGTGCGGTCGGTGTGCTTGCGCAAGAACCGAACGTCGTCCACGTGCACCGGATGGGGCCGAGACAGAGGTCCGACCACCCTCGGCACCTCGTTGGGCTTTCCTGCCCGACCGACCTTCGTTGCGGGCCGCGCATCATCGATACCGTCCAACGCGTTGGCAAACGGCGCCGAGTAGGACTCCCGGCGCACCTCGCCGTCGGTCACGATGTCGATCCCAGCGTCCAGCTGGTCCCAGAGGATGCTCAAGACCCCGTCGTCCTTGGCCTGGGCCAAGTGCTGCGCCGGAACCTGCCACAGGTCGTCCTTGGGTATCCGAGCCGGAAGTCGAGCCTTCAGGGCAGCTCGGTCGATCAGCCAGTCCGGTTGGGCGTAGCTTCCGACGAGGGCGGTCCGGATCGGTGCCGTCAACTGTCACCCCGAAGCCGCCGGTACTCGTTGTTCGCCTCCCGGACCCCGGCGAGCCAATTCTCCAGGTCTTCGTGGGCTGACTTGCGGTGCTTGCTCATGATCGCATCGGTCTCCGGAACGTCGCATGTGATTTCGACCTGCATACCGTTCGGATCGTGAAAGTACACCGAGTAGCAATATCCGTGGTCGATCAGCATCGTTTCGTGACCGTCGGCCTCCAGTCTATCCTTGAAGGCGAAAACGTCTTCTTTCGAACCTACCGTCAGAGCGATGTGGTGGTCGAAGGGGTCCTGCGGTCCGGCGATGGCGCTGTCTTTGTACAGGCCCTCTTGAAACTGAAAGAAAGCCAACTTGCTCCCATCTCCGAGTTCGAAGAACGTATGAATGTAATTTGATGGGCCTTCGGTCACTGGATCGACGCGCTCGACGAAGGTGCCGATCATTGGAAGCCCCAGGGTCTCTTCCCAGAACTTTCGGGTGGTCTCCATGTCCTTGGTGCGAAACGCGTGGTGGTGCATGGCCTTGATGGCTGGTGGGTTGGGCTTACCGTTCATGGATCATTCCTCCGAAACGATTTCGTCGACGATGGGGTTTTCGATGGTTCCGATCCGCTCGATCGCGGCGCGGACCGTCTCGCCGGGGCAGAGCCAGCGCGGCGGATTGCGGGCGTGACCGACTCCCCGCACCGTGCCCATGGCCACGACGTCCGAGGGCTCGAGGACCAAGACCTCGGACAAGAGCTCGATGGTCCGGGCGACGGAGAAGATCATGCTCGACGTATTGCCGTCCTGAAGGCGCTCGCCGTCGACCCATGTGGACAGCTCGAGGCCGTTAGCACCAGGCGGGAGCTCGTCGGCGGTCACGAGCTCGGGTCCCAGGGCTCCCGTACCGTGCCAGTTCTTTCCGATGGTCCACTGCGATGTCTTGCGCTGGTACGCACGGATGGTGCCGTCGTTGAACACCGAGTATCCGGCCACGTGGTCGAGGGCGTCGGCCGCACGGATGCGGCGGCCGCCCCGCCCGACGACGACGGCCAACTCCACCTCGTAGTCGAGCTGCTCGCACTCGGGAGGCCGCAACATCGGTTGCTGGTGCCCGATGAGCGACGAGGCAACCCGGGCGAAGATCGCAGGGTAGTCTGGGATCGGAAAGTTTCCCTCGCGGGCATGGTCCGCGTCGTTGAGGCCCAGGCACAGCATCTTGGGCGGACGGGGAATCAGGGGCCGAAACGCAGTCGGCTCCACCGGTGGGGCCTGTCGCAGAGCGGCCTCGGCCCGCGACCTCCATTCGGGACCGGTGGCCAACAGCTGGCCCACGTCGGTGCCGAGGGTCGGATCCACGTCAGACAGGCTCCGGTAGCCCCCGGCTTCATCCCGGGCGGCCACCACGGGCCCGCGCAGCCCCTGCAGGGATGCGAGCTTCAAACCCTGCCCCGCCCACGCGCTGCAGGGGCGTCATGGGGTCGACCAAACGAAATTTTGCCGACAAAATTTGTCATTGCGCGCAAAGGCTTGAACCGCTTCCGGCGAGCTGTCAACCTCGGGCCGCGCGTGGACGGAGGCAGTCGAAAGACCGAGGCGACCATCGTGGCCGAGCGGCTCCGGGAGGAGATCGTGCAGGGTCGGATCGGTCCCTCGGCCAAGCTGAAGCTCGCGGCTTTGGCAGAGCGGTACGGGGTGGGGCGAGGGCCCCTTCGAGAAGCAGCCAGCAAGTTGGCCGCCGAGCAACTGGTGGTGTTCGAGGACCACCGTGGATTCCGGGTGGCCGCCATCTCTCGGGACGACCTGGTCGACCTCACCCAAACCCGCCAGCGGGTCGAGATCTGGGCCCTTCGCGACGCCATCGCCCATGGAGACGACGACTGGGAGGCCGAGGTCTTGGCCGCCCTGCACCGGCTGCGGAAGACCTCGAACCTGGACCCGGCCCCGGAGGGCCAGCTGAGATTTTCCGATCGACACCGGGAATTCCACGCAGCCTTGGTGGCGGCCTGCCCCTCGGCGTACCTGCTTCGATTTCGGGCCACGCTGTACGCCCACAGCGAGCGCTACCGGGCCCTGGCCGAGCACCGATATCGGGGCGAGCCTGACCGGGATGTCCCCGCAGAGCACCATGCCATCGCCCAGGCGGCGGTGAACCGGGACGCCGACCGGGCCGCAGCCCTTCTCGAGGACCACATCGGTCGAACCGCCCGCACGCTGTTCGAGAGCTATCCCGCACTGTTCGGAGAGCCGGAATCCTCTGGTCCCGAAGAACGTTCGGTGGGCGGTAGGAGGCCGACCCATTGGGGGGTCGGCTCTCCCCAGTGAAACCGTCGTTTCTCCCGAAAGGATGACATGAAGATGAAGTTTGATTCGATCCGTTCCTCGCTTTGGGCTGGTGCCCTGCTCCTGGGCCTGGCCGTCACCGGCGCAGCCCAAGCAGCCACCTACGAGATCGACCCGTCGCACACGTTCGTACTGTTCGAGGTCAAACACCTGGGCGTGGGGAAGGCCCATGGCATGTTCCGGAAGACCACCGGTAAATTCGATCCGGACGAAGGCATGCTGAAGGTATCGATCGACGCCAACAGCCTCTACACCGCCAACAAGAAACGGGATGACCATCTCAGGGGCCCGGACTTCTTCAACACCAAGCAGTTTCCGAAAATCACCTTCGAGAGCACGAAGGTGAAGAAGGAAGGGGACAAGCTGCGCATCACCGGCGACCTGACGATCAAGGGCAAGACCAAGTCGGTCGAGCTGATGATGAGCAAGGTCGGCGAAGGCAAGGACCCGTGGGGCAACTTCCGGGCCGGCTACGAGGGTTCGGTGGTGCTCGACCGAATGGACTTCGGGGTGGACTACATGCCCGACGGTCTGTCGAAAGATGTGAAGCTCACGCTGGCCGTCGAAGGCGTGCGCAAGTAGCTCGTCGTGCAGTTCGCCCTGCTCATGTCGGTCTTGGCCCCCGCTTTGGCCGGGCTCGTGGTCGTCGGCGTGTCGGCGATCGCGGCGCGGGTTCGGGGGCACCCGGGACTCGGACCCGGGGCGGCGCTGTCGGCCCCCCTCGGGGCGTTCGCGGCCTACCTGCCGGTTCGGGGCATGCCCGAGCTTCCACCGACCGACGCCTCCATCTGGGCTCTGTGGTTGAGCCTTGCCGCCGTCGCCTATGGGACCGTGCGCGAGACGCTGACGCCGGTGGCACGTTGGGTCGCCGGCGGGGTGTGGACCGTCGTGACCCTGAGCCTCGTGTGGCAACCGGCTTTCGCGTACGGGCTGCCGGGGCGACTCGGGGTGGCGGCCGTCGGCGTCGGGGCCGGCTTGATGACTGGGGCGTGGATGCTGATCGAGATTCGGTCGAACCAGCTCGAAGGTCCGGCCCTCCCTTGGGCCCTGACGGTGTGGTCGGGGGCCAGTGCCGCCGTGCTCGCCGTGTCGGGAACGGCCCTGCTGGCGGGTGCGGCCGCCGGTGCAACGGTCGCGCTCGGCGTGTTGGCCTCGTATTCGCTGTGGCGGCCCCAGGTCTGCTGCGCCGGCGCGGTGGCGCCCGCCGTCGTGCTCGTCGGCGGCCTGGTAGCCGGCGGCTGGGCCTACGCCGAGGTGACCACCTCGAGCGCCGTTTTGCTGGGGGTAGCCGGTCCGACCCTCGGACTGGTTCGCCTCCCTTCGGTGGACGCCTCTCGTTGGAACAGCCTTTTTCGAGAGGTGGGCGTGGCTGCGGCGTTGGGAGCGGCGGCGGTGGGCGCGGGCTTTCTGCCCGAGTTCGAGTCGAACGGTTCGAGCGAAGCCGCCGGAGACTACGGCGGTTATGGAGGTTACGGCGAATCGAACGACGACGGGTACGACGGCTACTGAACCTCCATCCACTCCGACCGATGGCTCTCGTCACGCTCAGCTTCGACAACGGCCCGCACCCTGCGGGCACCCCCTGGGTGCTGGAAGTACTGGCCCAACGGCGCATGAGCAGCACCTTCTTCGTCCTGGGGAAACACTTGCAGTCCGACACTGGGCTCGACCTGCTGAGAGAGATTCGCGCAGCTGGACATCGAATCGGCAACCACACCTTCAGCCATGAGGTGCCGCTCGGCGAAGACACCCGTCCCGACTCCGTCGAACTCGAGCTCGAACGGACCGAGCGGTCCATCCGATGGATCGGACCGTCGGACCGGCTGTTCAGGCCCTTCGGCGGTGGAGGCAAGATGGGACCCCACCTGCTCTCCACAGCGGCGGTCTCTTGGCTTCGCGCTCACCAAACCACCTGCGTGTTGTGGAATTCGGTGCCCGGAGACTTCCGGGATCCGGTCGGTTGGGTGGAACGGGCTCTCGAGGATGTGGCACTCCGAGCTCACACCCTCATGGTACTCCACGATGCGGAGCCGGCTGCCATGGCTCACCTGGAGCGCTTTCTCGACGGGCTGCAGGGTGCAGGACACACGGTGAGCTCCGAGTTCCCGGGGGATTGTCTTCCCCTGGTGGACGGCGTGCCCCAGCCGAGCCTCGCGGGTTTGGTTGCGGACGCCCCAGACCACGGCCCCCTCGAGCTGGACTGACGCCACCGGCGATGGCGTGTCGCCTGCGGGTGGAGCAGGCCGGGTCGGATGTCGTCGAGCCGCTCGGAGCAGGCCACGGATTCGAGCGCGAGTAGGCTCGGAGCAGGCCGCGGGTTCGAGCGCGAGTAGGCTCGCAGCAGGCCGCGGATTCGAGCGCGAGTAGGCTCGCAGCAGGCCGCGGGTTCGAGCGCGAGGAACTTCAGCGTACCGGGCGGGCCGGCTCGGACTTGCCCGAAGCCAGCTCCGGGTCCTGCCGGATCTCCGAAGACAGTTGCGAGTCGGCCATGGGGCTCAGAGCCAAGCGCAAGGTCCAGGGGTAGCCGTACTCGTCCACGAACACCTTCGCTGCGGCCACCAAAGGAACGGCCAGAACCATCCCGGCGAAGCCCCAGATCAGGTTCCACAGAAACAGGGACAGCAGGATCACCAAGAAGTTGATCCGGAGCCGGGAGCCGAGAAGACCCGGCTCGATGATGTTGCCCGACAGAAAGTGTATGGCGGCCATGGACCCGGCCACCACGGCACCGAATGCGAATCCGCTCTGCAAGAACGCCACCGCCACCGGCGGCGCGACGGCGAGCATGGGGCCCACGGAGGGAATGAAGTTCAAGCCGAAAGCAAGGAGCACCCAAGCCGGAACGAAGTCGAGTCCGAGGAGCGCGGCCACCGCCCCGATGGCGGCGGCGGTGGCGATGCTGATCAGCACCTTCAGCCACAGGTAGCGGCGCAGGGTGGCTTGCACGCGGGAAAGAATTTCGCTCCGCCCTTGCTTGCCTGGCGGGCGAGGCGGCAGAGCGGCCAGGGCCCGGCGATGGACCACCTCTCGAAAGTGCACGAGAAAGGTGAAGTACACCAGGATCAGGGCGATGCCGCCCAGGACCAGACCCACGTTCGAAACGTTCTTCAATACCGCGGCCGGATCCGGTGCCCCCCCGAGCTGCTCGATCCAATCCACGTGGCCCTCGACCGGCAGAACCGATTCGAGCCCCGCCCGCACATCCCGCAGCAGCTGTCCCGCCTTGTCGGCGTAGACCTGAGACTTCGCCGCCACCGAAGCGATCGAGACCACCACCAAGCCGGACAGCCCGGCGAGCAGCAAGATGAGGCCGACGGTGCAGGCCGCTGTCGCCAGCGCCGCGGGCCACCGGCGTGCCTGCAGGTAGTTCGCAACCGGCGCGAACAAGATCGAAAAGAAGGTCGCAAAGACCAGAGGAATGACCACATGAGACGTGATCCGAAGGAGCAACCCTGCTGCCAAAATTCCGACAATCCACCCCAGAATGGAGCGCATCCGCTCGGGAGCCGACCCGTTCATCGGGGACACTGCCGCAGGTCGCGAGGGTCGTGTCCAACGAAACGTTCGGGTCAGTCTCGCGGCGGCTCGGCGCGGAGCTTCACGCCGACCAGGGCGGTGAATGGGCGCCCCGGCCGGGCCCCGAAGGGCAGCCGAGAGACCAGATAGGTATCGTCGAAGAGGTTGTCGATCCGGGTATACACGGTGAGCCAGTCCGTGGCGAAGAAGCGGGCGGTTAGATCCACCACCGCGTAACCGTCGTTGAAGGCCGTCGGATCTCCCGGATCGACGGCCACCCGGTCCAAGGTGTCGGCCTGGCCGCGGGCCCCCAGCGTCAGTCCGCCCCAATCCGGGTGGTCGATCGTGCCGCGGACCGCGCCCAGGTGTTCGGGCACATAGGGGATCGGATCACCGGCCTGCGCTCCATTGAAACGGGGATTGAAGGCCCCGAAGGGGATGTCTTCCAGGAAGGCGGTGTGGGTGTAGGTGTAGTTGGCGGACAATCCGAAGCGCAGGTTCCACGGACCCTCGAACCCGGTCTGTAGGGCCGCTTCGATCCCGGCCACGTCGGCTCCACCCAAACTCCGTGCGGCGCCGGACAGATCTCCACCGCTAGAGGCCGTGTCTAGACCCACGAAGTTCTCGTAGCGGTTGAAAAATCCGATGGCTTCCATCCAGAGAACGTCGGTCCGAAGACGAAAGCCGAGCTCGCTGTTCCAGCTGGTCTCGGGCTCCGGCTCACCCACGGGCTCCTGCTCGCCGCTCGCGGTGGAAGGAGTCAACAGACCGGGCGGCGGTGGACTGAACCCTCGATACACCCCCGCAAGGGCCAAAAAGCCCGGCAGGATCTCGTAGCTCGCGCCGACCCCGGGCAGCCACACGGCCTGGGTCGACGACAGCTCCGGGCGGTCCGGAGCGTCTTCGAGTCGACGCCGAATCTCGAAGGCCTCGACTCGGATTCCCGGGGACAGAGTCAGGCCGCTCCACCGAAGGGTGTGTCGAAGATAGGCCGCCCCCGCGATGGTGGAATCGAAGTTGTCGGTGGTCGAAACCCGAGGCCCAGCGGCAGGGGTTAGCTCTCCGCCCGAGATGATGAATGGATCTTCGGTGTGGTCTCGATCGATCCGGTCGTGGTGAATCCGGGCTCCCACCTCGGTGGTGTGGTTGGCCGGACCGGTATCGAAGTCGATCTCGGCCCGGGCCTGAATCCCTTGGCTGACGAAGCTCCGATCGTTGTTGGTTATGCGGATCTCTTGCCTTTGACCTTCCGAGTCCTGAGCCCCCTCCAACACCGCCACGAACAGGGCGTTGTCGCTGGCGTTCGGATTCCGCAGGACGTTGGCCACGACCGGTCCCCCGGGACCGAACCCCTGAAAGCGGCGCCATACCCGTTGAAAGTCGTGCCGGTAGGCGGTGACGTTCACGTCGAAGGCCGGCGCCTTCAGCGTCCAGCGAAGCTGGACCTGAGTCCGCTCCCAATCCATTTGATCTTCCTGAGAGGCCTCGTATCGCGAAAACGGGGCCGTTGCGAAGTCGTCTTCGGCCAGCCCCAAATAGGTTTCGTTGGAAACTTCCGCCTGAAATCCGCCTTTCAACTCCAACGAGTGGACCGCCGAACGGTCTGGGTCCGACCGAAGCAGTCCCTTTACCATGACATCGGTCCGCTGAAAGCCCGTGTTGCGGTCGTCCAAGGGATCCGCGTCATCTCCGTCTCCGTCGACGATGTCCTTGAATCCGTTCGTCCGAAGGTGGGCGCCTTCCACGAGCACCCCCCAGCGCTCCGCCCCGAACCCACCGTACCCGTGCAGCTTCACGGTGCCGAAACTCCCTCCGGCCGCATCCACGTAGGCCGCCGGGCCGTCTTCGGGAACGGGCTGGGTCGCCAGGTCCACGGAACCCGCCACCGTCTGCGGGCCCGTACTAATGGCCGCCGGTCCCTTCGTTACCGTGACCCCGTGGATCCGGGTGAAGAGCGGGAAGTAGTAGGCCGCCGGAGCACTGTAGGGTGCGGGCCCGAGCAGCACTCCGTCTTCGAGCAGGGTGATCTTGGAACTTCGATCGGACCATGCGCCACGCATGCCGATGTTCGGCCGAAGGCCGAAGCCGTCTTCGTCCCGGACGTACACACCGGGGACATTCGCCAGGGCTTGGTGCACGTCGTCGATCTCGGCCCGATTCAAGAATTCGGAATCCAGCTGGTACACGCTGCCCGGAGCTCGAAAGGCCTGGTCGTCCTGGCCCAGGATCGATATCTCCTCCACCCCGGGCGGCAAGGCTCTGCGCCCGGCTGTACGGTTGCGGCTCCCGTCGCCGGTCGCTTTTTTTGCTTCGCGTGCCTCGGACTCGGGACGGGCGTCGGCGTCGAAGTATCTCAAGTCCTCTCGTCGAACGTCTGACGTGGTGCCGGTCTCCGTAGGCCGGGCCGATTGGGCCCGGGCCTCGCCGGCGAGCGTGGCCAGCCCAATCCACACCGCCCAATGCGCAGTGGTTCGAATCGAAATGATCATGTCACTCACGGAAGTCCGGCGAGCCGCCGGGTGCGCACGGCTTTCGGCGCTCCCGTTGGGGCCGGTTCAATCCAGGTTCCGGCTCGGACAGCGGCTTCAGACAGCGACAGCAGATCCACCTCCGGGTCGATGAGCCGATGAGGTGGGCGCCCGTTCAAGGAAGCCCACGCGTCCACACGCACGGCCACTTCGGGCACACCTCGTTCGCGAAAGTCATTCGCTACGTGGAAGGCGAGCTGACGGATCAAATCCGGCTGTCCGGCCATCTCGTTCGCCTGCCTCCAGTCGAGGTAGCGACGAGGACTCACCTGCCATTCGCGACCGGTGGTCCGATCTTCGACCCGATAGGTGATGCTGGCGTTCTTCTCGCGCACCATCACCTTCCACGACCAGCGCATGCCTCGCTCGTGCCACAGGACGTCACCCCCATGAAGATGGGAGCGAAGGGGGTAGAGCGCTTGAAATGCGCACCATACCAGCAGTGCGACGGCGGCCACCGGGTGAAGACGAGACCCGTGCGACGACCCGGAGCCGGCGAAAGACCACCCGGAAGAAGAAACGAAGGCACTTGCGGTCGAGGCGGGCCTGGCCGAAGCGTCGACCCGCGCCGAGCGCGGGCCGACACCGGTCCACCGGGCAGAAGACAGCATCCCCGCCAGACGGGTGCCGTCGCTCCAGCGCCGGCCAACCTCGACGATCCCTCTCTTCAAACGACTAGGCCAATCGGGCTCGAAAAAGAGTGTCGTAGCCACGGTCATGATGAACGGGAACATCCCTATCTCGAAAAGTACAAAGGTGAAGGCATGAAACACCACCACCGCGCCGTAGGCCCAGGGCCGGGTCTTTCGAACGCTGAGCCAACCGACGATGGTGAGGTCGTATAAAAAACCGGCCCAGCTCATGAGCCAAGGGACTTGCGGCAGAGCCAAGATCGGTCCGAGCAGAAACATCTCGCTGCGGGCAGCCATCCAGATGTTCATGGGCTGGCCAAACCACAGCCAGTCGGGTCCGGCCTTGGCGAACGCAGCATGCAGATACACCACCGCCACTTGGAATCTCAGAACGTAAAGCATCCACACGGGCAAGGTGCGGCGCTCAGCGGAAGGGTCGTGCCAGGTCCGCAGCGAATGCCGGCGATCGAGCGGCATGAACATCATGAGTCCACCGAACAGGATCACCAGGTAGTAGTGATTCAGGTAGTTCGTCACATCCATCAGCTGGATGTACGTGAACGCTGCCAAGAACACCGCGAGACTGATTCGATGAAAGGTCCCGAGCGCTACCCCCAGTGCCCCGAGTAGAGCCGCACCGAAGAGACCATACAGTCCGAGGGGACCGGGAACCGAGACCCACTCGAAGCCCGGATATTTGAAAAAGAACGTAGGCTCGACGAAAACGACCTCGATCCAACCCTGCAGCACGTAGCGGCATAGCCCGCCCGCCATCACCGCCCCCAGAAGAAACCGAAACGCGCCCAGCGACGAGCTGTCGACCGGGCGACTCGCCCCCCGCAGGACGCGGTCAATCATTGTCGGCAGCCCCCTCCTGGGGGACCCGGAGCGCGAGCACGCTCACGAACTGGCTCTTCAGGGTCGTGGTGACGTCGCTGATGGCGGTGTGCAGGGTGCGAAGCGTTTCGGCATCGCTCGACAGGGCCCCGGGGAGCGGCGGATCCACGTCTTGCGCTGCCTCGACCATGGCGTCCATGTCCTGCACCAGGTCGTTTGCCAGGTTCTCTCGACCGATGTCTCGAAGGTAGATGTCAAAGCCATGGCGGCTCGGGTCCTCGGGTTGTCCGCCTAGGAACAGCCTTCGAAATGCTTCGACGTTCGCCCGAATGAACTCCCGACTCGCTCCGGCGTAGCGCGACTCGACCCGGTCGGGGCACGTGGCCTCGAGGCACTCCGCGTGAATGCCCAGGGGAATGCCGAGCTTGTCGTCCTTTACCAACAGGTCGAGCTGGTTCATGGCCGCGTACACGTCGTCGAAGGCGGCCTGGCCCGAAGGAAACACACTCGAACCGTCGCCGGCACTCACGAAGTCATCCCGAAAGTTTTGCTCCCAGGCCTCGGCGAGTTCGTCCACCCGCGCCTTCAGAAAGCTCGCTTGCGCCGCGGCGAGCCGAGCGCGTCGGTCGCCGATCTCCGAGTCCTCGAGCCCGTCCCACGTGCCGTCTGCATTGATGTCCGCCGTTTCGGGGCAAGCGTTGTCCGTCGTGTCGACGAAAGCCAGATATTCAATGCCGTCCAGCCCGTAGACATTGGCCAGTTGGGTCTCGAAAAAGTCCGGCGCTTCGAAGCGGTCGGCATCGTTCGCGATGATCTGATCGATGGCGCAAAGGCTCACCGGAACCACCGGCCACGAGTAAATCTCGTCGCGCAGGCCGCGGCCTCCGCGCGGGGCACCCGCCGAGGGTCCGCCCAGGTCCCCCAGCGGCCCGAACTGCATCATCTCCAGGGCCTGAAACGATAGACTGGCCTGGCGCCAGGCGGCTTGCAGACCGGCCCGGTCGCCGCCGTCCCGGGCGGAGACAGCGGCTTGCTCCATGTTGGCGAAAGCCTGCTCGGCCGCCCGAATGGCCGGAAGCACCACCCGATCTGCCACACTCTCGAGTACCGGCGTCCGGTCCAGCGTCGGCCTGCCGTTGCCCGAATCCGCGCCTGCCCCGTCGTCCCCACAGGACGCCGCCAGGACGAGCCCGAAAAACAGACCGATCCCGAGACGGCACCGGCGGCTCCGCCCGATCGCGCCCGGTTCGGGAGTGTACGTGCGCGGCCGGCAACCTGGCGCGTGGCCCGCAGCGGCGGGCCGGTTCGTTTCGTGCGGCACGATGAAATTGAGAATGATTTTCATTTCCTCTCCCGAGCAAGCCCGAGTTGGGTCGGTCTTGGAAATTTTTCCCACCGAAATCCGTACAAACCCTGCTCAGCCGGCCCCCGGTGGGAAGCCGATTCGGACGAGCGCCCCACCACGACCGGCCGACGGAATCAACCGCTCGGCGGTGAACCGTGACGGCCCAGGCCCCACGCCGGAACGAAGGTCCCGGCTGCCGATCGAGCGCCCCCCGTGACCCAGCGACCGAATGTACCGCTGGCAGGTGGACCGCGAGGGCGCAGGCTCCACGCCGCACCGGGTCCTCCGGTTCTCTGCGTCGCCCCCGGGGCGAAACGACATTCCTTTCCGACATGGCTTCCGAGGTCGACACCGTGGGCGCATCTCGGATCCCACCTCGAGCTTGTGGGGGCGCGGCGGGCCGTGGCAGGTGCGCCGCATGAGAGCGGGGCCCGGGCGGCGCCTCGACGGGCTGTTCGCGTCGCCGGTCGTCTGGTGCCTGCTGGCCATGGCCAGCACCCTGGTTCCCTTTTTGCTCCATTGGGGCGAAATCGGGGTCGGCGACTTCGACCAGTTCGCCGTGTTTCAACAGATTGCCCTGTGGTGGTACGAGGTCGGGACCTGGCAAACCACCTGGAACCCGTTTCTGTGCGGCGGCGCCACTTTGGTGGGCAACCCCCAGATTCCGCTGTTTCACGCCAACATGCTGTGGTTCGCGACCTTGGGACCCGTTCGCGGCGTGGGTCCCGCCCTGGTCACCTGGATGGGCTTCGGCTTTTTGGGCATGTGGTGCCTGCTGCGGGACCTCGGCATTCGAAAAGACGTGGCCGCGTGGGTCGGTACGGCTTGGATCGTGCAAGGCTTTTTCGTCGCTCAGCTCGGCACGATGCACATTCTGTACACCGCCTGCTACGGGCTGCCGGGCTGGTTTTGGCTCCACCGCCGCATCGTGCACGACGGCTACCGCTGGGCCCTCGCCGCGGTCCCCCTTGCCTTCGCGCTGCACGCCGCATCGAACCACCACTTTCTGGCTTACACCCTCCCCTTCGTTCCGCTTCACTTTTTGCTCGAATGGATCGGCGCCCGCCGGCGCTCGTTCTTCGACCTGGCCGGGTACCTGGGCGGCCTGGCCCTGGGCCTCGGACTCGTCGCCGCCTACTTTTTGCCGAGCCTGAGCTGGAGCCGACAGTTTCCCCGGTTCAAGCCGCCGGAGTTCGTACACCCGCTGGATCTACTTCAGTCCCTGCTCTTTCCCCTGCCGGCCTGGAGCTTTCCAAGAGACCACGACATCCACGAGTACATCCTCACCTTCGGGCCCGTCCTGGTGGGCCTGGCGGTCTTCGGGCTGGCCCGCGGCGCGCTGCGCCGGGCGGGACCGGTCCTGGCCGCCGGCGCCATCGCCGCATTGACCGCAGTGGGCACCTTCGAGGGCCTCGGCTTGCCTGCCGTGGGTCCATTCGATCTGCTTCGGGACTGGGTGCCGGGGTTTCGTGCGATCCGGGTGCCGACCCGCTTCTTCGTCGTCTCTTCCGTGGGCTTGGCAGTGGCAGCCGCCCACGGGTGGCAAGCTCTGCTCCGAAAGGCGCCACGCGCTCGTTCGTGGAACCGATGGCTCGTCGGTACGGGCGTGCTGCCCCTGGTCCTTTTCAACTTTGGCTACCATCAGTGGAGCCTATTCAGTGAGATTCGAGGTACCGAGCTCGCTTCGGTGGAGCCGGAGGTGACATCGGAGTGGGAATGGGCCGAATCCGGCCACCGGTTCACCATGATGCAGGTCCTCCGTCCGAACGTCGGCGTGTTGGACTGCTACGAGGCCCTCGAAGTCCCGCAGGCGTCCGCGCTGTCGGCGGATGTTGGCTTCGTGCTCGACGCGAGCACGGATGTCCGGGTCGACCGTCGCGGTTGGGGCCACTTCGAGCTCCACCGAACGAACTTCGTGCCTTCCAAGGCGCCGGCACGAGTGGTCATGAACTTCAACCACCACCGAGGATGGACCGTGACCCGACCGACCGACGAAGGGACCCGGATCGTCTCGTCCACCCGAGAGCCCCTCACGGTCAACCTGTCGCCTTCGACGGGCTCGGTGAGCCTTCGCCACCGAGATCCCGCCTGGACCTGGGGCCTTCGGATCTCGGGCGTGTCGGCCGTGTTGGCCATCGGCTGGGTCGTGCTGCTGCTTCGGTCTCGACGTTCCGAGCCCAGATCCAGCGCCGCATCCGCAGCCGTCCCGACCTCGGAGGACCGCTGATGGGTTGCCCGAACCTGCGATCTCGAGACCGGATGCTGCGAACTTCCGGGACCATACGAGCCCGTGAGGGTCTGTACGTGCTAGGTGGGGTCCATGGGGGAAGAGCGGGGCCTGTCCGAGTTGCGGCCCGTGGTGCTGCATGCAACCGCAGGCCGAACGGGACGCATCGCCACACCGGTCGTAGGACTGTGGCTGTACCGGCATGAGGTCCCCCCACCGGTCACCCAGGTGCACGCCGACGGTATGCGGCTCGGAATCTTGATCCAGGGGGAAAAAGTCGTTCGTTTCGAAGGACGCGAGCTGAGATATCGACCCGGTTCTTACCTGGTGATCACACAAGATTCGGACTTCGAGTCCCAGGTAGTGCAGGCCTCCGCCTCGGCGCCCTATCTCGCACTGGGCATCGAGCTTCCGGCCGAGTGGATCGTCGACGCCTTGGTGGAGCTCGAAGTCCAAAAGATCCCTTCGGCCCACGAGTCCGTCTCCCCCTGGGTGAGCCACCTCGACCAGCCCATGACCGACGCACTGTTCCGGCTTCTGAATACCTGCGACAACGCGCTGGCGGCGCGAGTGCTGGCACCCGTCTACCTTCGAGAGGTGGTCGCACACCTTCTCTTGAGCGACGCCGCCGCTTCCTTGCGGCGGGCTGCGCTGCGAGATGGCGACCAGGTCCGGGTCCAGCGGGCCATGGCGTTCATGCGAGACCACCTCGGACACCGGATCTCGGTGGACGACGTGGCCCGGCATGTGGCCATGAGCACCTCCCACTTCGCCCATCGCTTCCGAGCAGTGGCCCGGACCAGCCCCATCCAGTACCTGAAACGCGTTCGTCTGCAGCGGGCCCGGCTCATCCTCTTGAATGAAGGAGCCCGGCCGGCCGAGGTGTCTCTGCGCGTCGGTTACGCAAGCGTGTCCCACTTCTCGAGGGACTTCAAAGCGTCATTCGGCGAGTCCCCCGGAGCTTTTGCAGCCCGCCAGCGAGACGCCATCGAAACCGGCGCACGAAGCCGAGCCTCGGCTTGAACGACGTCGCGACTCGGGGGCCAGTTTGGTTTCGCAGAATTCGGCAACGATCACGCAGGTACGGAGCCTGGTTTCCGCCACCCCATTGTGTGATTCATTCGGTATGACGAAGCGAACCATCAGCAACAGCGGACCCGACGTCTTTCCCATGGGCCTAGGGTGCATGGGGATGTCGGAGTTCTACGGACCGGCGGATGAAGAAGATTCCATTCGACTGATTCAAGAGGCGGTCGACCTGGGCGTCTCTCTGTTCGATACCGCCGACATGTACGGAGCGGGACACAACGAGAGACTCCTCGGCAAAGCTCTTTCCGGGCGGCGCGATCGGGTCGTCATCGCCACGAAGTTCGCCATTCAACGCACCGAAGACGGCGGATTCGGCGGTATCTGCGGCCGGCCCGAATACGTGCACCAGGCCTGTGACGCGAGCTTGAAACGCCTGGGCGTCGACACCATCGACCTCTACCAACAACATCGCGTCGACCCGGAAGTGCCGATCGAAGAAACGGTCGGTGCCATGGGACAGCTCGTGGAGGCCGGGAAGGTTCGATGGCTCGGCCTCAGCGAAGCCGCTCCCACCACCATCCGGCGGGCAGCGGCAACCCACCCGCTCGCCACCTTGCAGACCGAGTACTCGTTGTGGTCGCGAGAGCCGGAATCGGAGCTCCTGCCGCTGACGCGAGAGCTCGGTATGGCCTTCATCGCGTACAGTCCGCTCGGTCGGGGCTTTTTGACCGGACAGCTCCGGTCGGTGGAGGACCTGGCTGCGAACGACTTTCGGCGCCATAGCCCGCGCTTTCGGGGAAACAACTTCACGCGCAACCTCGAACTGGCAGACACGGTCCACGCCATGGCGGAATCCAAAGGATGTACGGCCGCCCAGTTGGCGTTGGCCTGGGCAATGGTTCAGCCGAACGTGATCCCGATCCCGGGGACCCGCAAGTCTTCGCGCCTGCGCGAGAACCTGGCCGCTGCCGAACTCGAGCTGAGCGAAGCCGAACTTCGTCGGCTCGACGAAGTGGCGCCCTTGGGCTGGGCCCACGGTAACCGCTACCCCGAAGGGGGCATGCGCACCCTCGACGGCTGATACGGAGCGTGGACCGGGGCCTCGAGCGGCGGAGTACCCCATCACGAGGGGACGAGACTCCTCTCGGGGAGCCTCTTGGCCCTCGGCCGCCGGCGAACGGGACAGCCCATGGCCACTCGGTCCTCGTTGGGACGGCAGCGCGTGAAGGTCCGCTCAGGGTCGTACCGTGAGGACCATTCCGCCACCGAGGCCGAGGGTCGTGGGCCCCTGCCGCGGGTCGCCCGCGATCGCTTCAACCGAAGGCTCCCAGGGTCCCTCCACCTGGTAGTAGACCGGAATCGCTTCGAAGGTGAGTCCGCCGTCTTCGGTAGACAGAAGGAACGGCGAGTTCAAGTTGCGCTCCGCATCGAGCCGGCGTCCGCCCACCAGACATCGCTCGGCGTCGAAACACCGAATGGAACGCAGATCGACCGAGTCGGTCGCGTCGAACGGAGCGACGGGTACCACGGTGCTTTCTTCGAAAGAGATTCGCAGGAGAAGATTCTCTGGACCAGCTGCCAGGCAAACCCGCGACGTGGGGCAGGCGAGCGCTGTGGGACGTCCCGCCTGCCGGTCGTAGACCGGGGCGGTGCGGGCCCCTCCCTCCCCCACGGTCCAGTACACGGTGACCGGGTCCAGGTCTTCGGCGGCGTCCCCGGGGAGCAGCGCCGCGAGCAGAAGGCCATCCCCGCCGGCCCGGGCTCCAGCGAGGAGTTCGCCCGACCCATACCCGACCGGAACCTCTTCAAGACCCCCGTCTCCCGTCCGAAACACCTCCCCCTCGATCGACATCCACAGCCTCCCGGCCGCCTCGACGACGAAGCCGTAGCCGGCGGCGGGCGCCACCCGAGTCCACGTCTGTCGGTCGGCGCTGGACCGCCACACGCCGTCGAGCCCGGCGAGCCAGCAGCCGCCGGCGGTGCATTCTCCATGGGAGAAGGCCGAGGCTCCGTCGGGCACCGGCAGGGCAAAGGCCCCG
>DAPKRQ010000195.1:0-7166 GCA_031800475.1 Myxococcales bacterium LLY-WYZ-16_1 | reverse complement strand
GGACATCACGACGGCCACCACGAGGGCTCCGGCCACGATCCCGGTGATTCCGTTGAATGCGGTCTCGCCCACCCAGCCTTGCCACCCGCCCCAATGGGCGACGTCGTGCACCCAATGCTTCAAGGGCGGCAGGTTGTGGGCAAGGATCCCTCCACCCACCAAGAACATGGCGGCGGTGCCCACGATGCCGAGTCCGCGCATGAAGTGAGGCGCGAAGCCCAGCACGCCCCGTCCCAAAGCCTGCACGGTCGCCGACGGGTTGCGCTTCAACGCCATGCCCAGATCGTCCAGTTTCACGATGCCCGCGACCAGGCCGTACACGCCCACGGTCATCAAGAGGCCAACGGCCGCCAGGGCGCCAAACCGGGTCAACAGAGGTGCCTCGGACACGACCTTCAAAGCGATGACGATCACTTCAGCCGACAAGATCAGGTCGGTTCGGATGGCCCCCTTGATCCGTCCCTTCTCTTGGGCCACGGGGTCGGCGCCGGCTTCGGCTTCGGCCGCCCGGGCCGCCGCGGCTTCGACCACCTCCCGCTCGGTCTTCTTCGGCTTGGGGTGCAAGATCTCGTGCAAAACCTTCTCGAAGCCTTCAAAGCACAGAAAGCCCCCGCCCAGCATCAACAGGGGCGTGAGCGCCCAAGGCAGCAGGGCGCTGATCGCGATGGCGGCCGGCACCAGGATGGCTTTGTTGACCAGCGATCCCTTGGCCACGGCCCAGATCACCGGCAGCTCCCGTTTTGCTGCGATCCCCGAGACCTGCTGTGCGTTGAGCGCCAGGTCGTCGCCGAGCACGCCGGCGGACTTTTCGGTCGCCACTTTGGTGAAGCCCGCCACATCGTCGAGCAGGGTGGCGATGTCGTCGATCAGGGTGAGAAGGCTGCTCCCCGCCACGGGTGGAGCCATAGCACGGATCGGCTCGGGTCGCTCGGTCGTTCCGGGTGCACCCTGACTCGTTCAGCGGGAAGGAAGGACGGCGCGGGCCTCGGCCACGGGGACCGGTCGGATCAGGTGGGGGGCTTCGAGGCCGATCCGATCCCCCGCGGCGGGAGGCAGGAGCCGATAGATCAGTCGGGCCTCCACCTCGGTGACCGACCGGGGCACGCGGAAGGTCAGGGTCCGGACCTCCGCCGGTTTCAGCCGGCTGTCGCGAAGAAGTTTCTTCGCGAGGGGGGGCAAAGTGGGTCGTCCTTCCGCATCCGCGTAGACTTTGTTGAACACCGACTCGGGGCTCTCTTTCATCGGGTTCCGATCGAAGTTCTTCCACACCGTTCGGCCCCGCCGATCTCGGCCCACCACCGAGACGACCCCCATCCGACCCGGAAACCCGCTGGGAAAGGCATGGCCGCTCCGGTTGCTGACGGTGACCAGGACGCGGCCCCGTTCGAGCTTCACCGACAGGTCGGCCGCTTCTTCCAGGATGCGCCGGTCGCGGTCCTCGAAGGAACGGTGGGGCCCCAAAAAGGCGTGGCTGCGGTGGCTTTCGCGTCGGCCGACCGCGCCGGACGGACCTGGGACCTCGGGCATGTGACAGTCCACGCAGGTCCCGGCCTCCGAGTTTCGTTCGAGCTCGGAGCCGGTCGTGCACACCGGGACCTTCGCCGGGTTTCGATGAAAGCCGTGACAGGTCAAGCAGAGGGTCTGGCCGTCGGCCAGGGCCGGATGGGCCGGCCCATTCGAGTGCACTGGTGAGCGCCCGTTCTCGATGTTCCGGGCGCTCACCATCCGGTCGTTTCGCGCGAACTCGATCTGCTTCGCGCCCCCTGCTTCTTCCCCTGGGTGGATCTTTTCGATGTTGTGGCAAGTGGCGCAAGACACCCCCGTGTGCGCGGCCTCGGGCACCACCTTCGATCGCGGAGCGTGACAGTTCGCGCACTTGCCTTCGATGGGCTGGCCTAGACCGAGGCGAAACCGGCGCATGGCGCCAAAGATCGGGTCCGCATCCTGATGCGCGCGAGCGTGCATGCTCTCGGTCCATTCGCCGTACACCGCGGCGTGGCACACGGCGCAGGTCTCGGGCTCGTCCACGTCGATCGGCGTTTCGATGCGCTTCGCCAGTTTGACCGCCACCGGATGGGGCTCGACCGCAGCCGTGGGACTCTCGGAGGGCTCCAAGGTCCGCCGGCACGAGGCGCCGCCCAGCAGGGCGAAGGCGACCAGGCTTCCGGCGACGCCCGCACGGCGGGCCCGGGAGATGTCGATCATCGTCATCATGCGATTAAAGAGCACCTGACAGACTCCGGAAGCGGCGGAGCGTAGACGGCTCTAGACAGTACCTCGCCCGGGTCCCCTCGGCCTCGCAGCGAACCAGGCCCGCGTCCTTCAGGACCTTGAGATGCTGGGACACGGTGGACTGTGCCAATTCCAGATCCTGGACGATCTGGCCGTTGATGCATCGATTTTGCTGGCTCAACAGCCGAATGATCCGCACCCGAGCCGGGTGGCCCAGGGCCCGGCACAGGACCGACAGCTCGGTGTCGGCGAGGGGGCCTTCGACCGGACGAAGATCCGGCCCAAGCCCCGAACGGGGATGCGAGGACGCTTCCGCGGTTCGAGCTTCCATCGTGAGATGGCGATAGAGGCTGCGGGGCCTCGGGTCAACCGGGACGGGACCCATCAGTCGCCTTTTCGGGCCGAGGCGGCGGCGTGGACACAGTCCCGGACGAAGCCTTCGACGCTTCCAGGGCGGGCGCCGTTCTGGATCTGCCGAACGATGGCAGAGCCCACGATGGCCCCCTCGAAACCGGCCGCGGCCGCTCCGGCCACATGCTCCGGGGTCGACAAGCCGAAGCCGGCCACCAGGGCCGGCGCGCCGGCGGCCCGCAGCTCTTGCCGCACCCGGTCGGAAGGCAAGCGGGCTTCGGTTCCGTCGCCGGTGACCCCGGGGCGGCACACGCAGTAGACAAAACTCCGGCTGGTCTCGGCCACCTGCCGCAACAGCGGCTGCGCTGCGTTGGGCGGCGCGATGTGCACCGGGTCGACGCCGGCATCGGTGGCGGCCCGATCGAAGCGGGTCGCTTCGCGGACGGGGGCGTCCGCCACCAGGCAGGCGTCCGCGCCGGCCCGGGCGATCGCGGCATAAAAGGCCGAAAAGCCCCGCACCCGGACCAGTTGGGCGTACACCAGCAAGCCGATGGCCACGCCGGGATGCCGCCGCCGGAACCGGGCCAAGGCGTCGAGTCCCGCCCCGACGCGAAACCCGGCCTGCAGGGCTTCGAAGGCCGCGGTCTGGATCACCGGTCCGTCGGCCACCGGATCCGAAAACGGAAGGCCCAGCTCGAGGGCTCTCGCGCCCCCGGCAACCGCCGATTCCATATATTCGAGAGAGTCTTCCAAAGTCGGGTGCCCGAGCACGAAGAACGGCACGAACGTTGGTCCCAGGTCGAAGGCGAGACTCCAACGGCTCACTGCCGGGCCTCCCGAAACTGGCGGACCGTGGCCATGTCTTTGTCTCCGCGTCCCGACAGGTTGACGAGGATCCGGTCCGCACCCCCCTCTGCCAGCTTTTTCGCATGGGCCAGGGCGTGGCTCGACTCGAGCGCGGGAAGAATGCCTTCCTCTCGCGCCAGGGATTCGAAGGCGGAGACCGCCTCTTCGTCGGTGACGGTCACGTACCGAACCCGCTCCGTATCCCGCAGGTGCGCGTGCTCCGGACCCACCCCCGGGTAGTCGAGCCCGGCGGAGATCGAGTGGGTGTCGGTCACTTGCCCGTCTTCGTCGCACAAGATTACGGTCTCGGCGCCGTGCAGAATTCCGGCCCGCCCGCGAGACAAGGTGGCCCCGTGTCGACCCGTCTCGAGACCCGCGCCGCCGGCCTCGACTCCGACCAGCTCCACCCGGTCCTCCGAGAATGCGTCGAAGATCCCGATGGCGTTGGAGCCGCCTCCGACGCAGGCCACCACCGCCGTGGGCCAAAAGTCGTTCTCGATGCACTGGGCCCGTGCCTCGACCCCGATGATCCGTTGAAACGTCCGGACGATCCGTGGAAAGGGGTGGGGCCCCACGACCGTGCCGATGACGTAGTGGGTATCTTGGAACGAACGAGACCAGTCCCGCATGGCTTCGTCGATGGCTGCCCGAAGCGTGCGGTCGCCGGACTCCACTGCAACCACCTCTGCGCCGAAAGCCCGCATGCGCTCCACGTTCGGTGCCTGCCGCGCAGCGTCCACCGCACCCATGTAGATACGGGTCTCGAGGCCGAAGCGGGCTCCAACCATGGCCGTGGCGACCCCGTGCTGCCCGGCGCCGGTTTCGGCGATCAGCCGCCGCTTGCCGAGCCTTCGGGCCAGCAGGGCTTGGCCGATGACCTGATTGGTTTTGTGGGCGCCCCCGTGGACCAGGTCTTCCCTCTTGAGCCAGATCTTGCCATCGCCGAAGCGCCGGCAGGCATACATCGGGGTCGGGCGTCCGGCGAAGGTCCTGAGAGCCTCGTCGAGTTCGCTCGAAAATCGTCGGTCTGCCTGGGCTGCCACGAAGGCCTCGGTCAGGGCGTCCAGAGCCGGGGTGAGGATCTCGGGGACGTAGGCACCGCCCCAAGGTCCGAAGCGGGGGTTTAGATCGTGGCCCATGATGGCACCTCCCGCCCGCGTGCGGGTTCGATGACCGCAGTATCATCACCTCGCGACTGAGGGCGCAGGATTCGAAAGAATGCGTCGAGTCGGCTCGGATCCTTTCGCCCGGGCGAAGCCTCGAGGCCCGACGAGGCGTCGAGACCGAAGCACCCCCGGGCCCGAGCCTGGGCCCCGTTGTGGGGTCCGATCCCGCCGGCGAGCCAGGCCCGGGGGACGGCTTCGGGCGGGATCCGAGACCAGTCGAAGGTTCGGCCCGTCCCGCCGATCCGACCCGCATCGATGACCCAGCGGTCGCAACCGGCCGGTGGTCCGTCGTCCACCGGCCCGGCCCGCCACAGCTGGCAGTCCGGTCCCAGGTCCAGGTCCGCGGGCACCGACCCGTGGATCTGCACCGCGGACAGCCCGTGAACTCGGGCGTCCCGCTCCACGGTGTCCCGGTCTGGGCTCACGTAAACACCGACCCGAGGCAGGGATGGGGCGTCGAAGGGAGCCAGGTCGGGGACGTATCGGGGGGATCCGGGCCACCGCACGAAACCGAGATGGGTGGCCCCCGCCGCATCCGCTCGCGCCGCGTCTTCCGGTCGGGTCAGGCCACACACCTTGGTGCGGCCGAACGCGAAGCGGCGGGACTCGAGCCGCGGGTCTGCCGCCCCCGCGGTGGCGGCGCCGATCAAAAAGCCGTCCACCTGCCCGGAGTGTTCTCGTACTCGAGCGGGTGCGCCATAGCCGCTCTCGGCGATCACGCAGTGGTCTTTGGGAACGAATGGAGCCAGTTCTCGGCCCCGATTCGGGTCGACCTGGAGGGTGCGCAGGTCGCGGTTGTTGATCCCGATCAGCCGGGCACCCGCTTCGAGGGCTCGACCGAGCTCGGACCGATCCTGGACCTCGACCAGGGCGTCCATTCCCAGCCGGTCCGCTTCGGCCAGGCAGACTCGAAGCTCGCCCCAAGACAAAAACGAGGCGATCAACAGCACCGCGTCCGCCCCGAAAGCCCGTCCTTCGAGGACCTGGATCGGGTGCAAAATGAAGTCCTTTCGAAGGAGTGGAACGGACACGGCGGATCGGACCGCCGCCAGGTGTTCGAGGGAGCCGCCGAAGTACTCGGGCTCGGTCAGAACCGAGATCCCGTCCGCCGCAGGCAGATAGCTTCGAGCCAGCTCGGCCGGATCATAGGGTTCGCGAGCGATGGCGCCACGGGACGGCGAGGCGGCCTTGCATTCGAACAGAAACCGGGCCCGCGGCGCCCGCAGCACCGCCTCGAGCGAGCGTGCGGCCCCGCGTTCCGCCGCGCGGGCCGCGAGGGAATCGCGGGAAGGAAAGGCCGATTCGACCCGAGTCCGCTGAAGAACCCGCATGCGCGCCAGAAAGTCAGACATGGGCCACCTCCTCGACGCGGGCCGCCAGGCGCGCCAGGGTTCGAGCGGGCGCGTCGGTGTCGAGCATGTCCTGCACGCGCTGCACCCCTTCGGCCAGGGTCCGCGCTCGACCCCAAAGCCACGCTGCCGCACCGGCGTTCAGCGCGACGGCGGACCGATCGGCCCGCCGTCCTCGGCCTCGGAGAAGGGTGCGCAGGCGCTCGAGGGACTCGGCGGGGCCCGTGATCTGCAGGTCTCGCAGGTCCTCGAGCCCCAGACCCAGCTCCCCCGGGTGGCATGCGAAGGGCTCGAGACGGCCCCGGTCGACCAAGTATCCGCGGGTCGGTCCATGCACCGCGAGCTCGTCGGTGCCGGCGCCGTGGACCACCAGCGCCCGCTCGGTGGCGGGGGCCAGAGCTTCCGCCATCGGGCGCAGCGCCGACGGATGGAACACCCCGACCACCTGACAGCGCGGGCGGGCGGGATTCAAAAGGGGACCCAGGCGGTTGAACACCGTTCGGATCTGGAGCTGGGTTCGGACCTCCCGGGCCCGACCGAGGCCCGGATGGTGAATCGGTGCATGCAGATACACGAATCCCGTGGTCTCGAAGGTCCGGCGCGCCTGCGCCGGGTCCACATCCAGCGCGACCCCCGCGGCTTCGAGCACGTCGGCGCTTCCGCATCGGGACGAGACCGATCGGTTTCCGTGCTTGATCACCGGGATGTCCATGGTCGCGAGAACCAGGGCGCTGGCGGTAGATATGTTGAACGTATGAGAACCGTCACCTCCGGTTCCGCAGGTGTCCAGACAGACCGGGCGAGATCCCGGAAAAGGGCGGGCGTGCCGGAGCAGAGCGTCGACCAAGAAGCGAAGGTCGGTCCCGACCACCCCTTTGGCCTCGAGCGCCACCAAGATGCCTGCGAGCACCGGCTCGGACAACGTACCGGCCACCAATTCGTCGACGAAGCGGTGGGCCCCGTCCGGATCCAAGTCGTGGCCCCGTAGAAGGGATACGAGAAGGTCGTTCATCGTGCGCCTCCCAACGTTCGAAAGGCCCGGGTCAACAGATCAGCCCCGAGCGGGGTCAGGATCGACTCCGGATGAAACTGCCAGCCAATGGCCTTCTTTTCGACCGATTCCATGGCCATGACCAGTCCGTCAGCTCGGGCGTGCACCTGGTAGCCGTCGGGAGCGGTCCGAATGCCCAGGGAGTGGTAGCGACCCACCCGAAGCCCGCCC
>DAPKRQ010000194.1:0-2771 GCA_031800475.1 Myxococcales bacterium LLY-WYZ-16_1 | reverse complement strand
GGACGGGTTGTCTTACGGGATCGGTTTCCTCTCGACCTCCCTCGTTTGACGAGGTTTTTGAAGATCACTCCGCCCTTCGCTCGAGGACTTACCGCTGGGCGAAGGAAGCGGCAGGTTGGAAGCGGCCTCCAGACTCCTGGCCAATGCTGAGCTGTACACCTCTCAGAGGATGGGCAAAAAGAGTTGCGTAACTGGGGGTGGGTTCCTTGCATCGCTTCAGAGGAATGAGTTCGAGTCTTCATTTCGGACCCCGGTTGCCACCTCATGTTTTCGATCGATCCGACGAAACGTTCGTCCAGTTCGTGCCGAGAAGCTCGTCGGAGTGGGCCATGTCGGGAGACCAGATCAGCCGAAAAGACTTTGTCGCCTGTTTTGGGACACGACGGATCTCCATGGATGCCATGGAGAACGACGCCGAGCTGCGGCCTTTGCTCCGCGTCACGTATACAGACGGCAAGCAGCGTTTTCTGGACGAAGAGGCTACATCTCGGCCGCCGAGGCGGAGGGCCCGTTCGACGCCGTGGATCACTTCGACTCCAACGGCGACATGCACTCGGTCGATCCTTCGGATCCGCGGGTGGGGCGGCTGACCGACGCCATGGCCGCCCTGTCCGAACGGGGTCAGGTAGCTCAGTCCATCCGCCCCGGCGGCCGAGACGAGTGCATCGAGCTGCGGCCTGGGCACCGGCGCTCCCCTCGGTATGTAGCGTGGTCGCGGGCACGGGGTCCGAGATCGGTCCCCGCACCTCCGGGTCTGCTCGATGGCGATTTCCAATCGCGGCGGGAGGAGATGAACGCGGTCGACGACCGCGTGGACCTCTACAACAACGTGCATGGGCAGGAACTGGGCGAACGGCTCGCCGCAGAAATGCGGCTGCCACCCGCCCGCGGTTGTACCCCCGAGCTCACCGCCCAGTACTCGAACCGTGTGCAAGACTACTTCACGGAGACCAAGGGCTGGCAGAGTGAGCCCCTCGATCCAATGGACGCTCATGTCATGTCCTTTACTTCACGGCTCAACGAGATGCAGGAGCGCAGAAATCGCTGAGCTCTATCGAAAGGGTAATGAAATGGGAGATCCGATCAGCAAGAAGCAGTTTTTGAACCACTTCAACGGACAGCGCGTGAACGTCGAGGTCGCCGCGGCCGACAACTCCGACTTGGGGCGGATCCTGCCGCAGGTGGATGCTGACGGTGATGGCTTCATCACCGAGGGCGAGGCCGATGCGCTGTACCGCGCGGTGGACGGCCTGGACCGAAACGGGCACTACGACTCGATCAACTATGCGGACCCCCGCATCAAGCGGATCGCCGACACCCTCGGACAGGCCACGGAGAAGTTCTCCGAGCCCTCCCCTGAGGCCAAGGAGAGCTGGCTTCAGCAGCAGCTGAACAGCTTGGCGGATTGGTTCAGCTCAGACGAGATGGACCTGGCCAACCCGCCGAAGGTCGAGCTGCCGAGCGGCTTTCGCAGGTCGCCATCGCTGGTAAAGGCGAACAAAGGGGAAGGCGTCATCCGACAGGGCACGGCCGGCAGCAGCGTCTGGCAGGTGCAGCAGCGGCTGGTGTCCGAGGGATTGCTGGAGCAGGCTGACGGACAATTCGACGCGGCGACCAAATCCGCGGTCGAGGCCTACCAGCGGCGTCACAACCTCGGCGTGGATGGAAAGGTGGGTTCCGAGACCGCAGGGCACATGTTCGCGGACCATCCGGAGCTTCTGGAGAAGAAGTCGCGGACTTCGGCCACTGCAGACAGGCCGCAAGAAGCGGTGCGTCGGCCGGGTGATGCCTGGGTTGCGATCTATCCAGACTATGAGATCTCGACCCGGGACTTCACGAACGGTTGGATCGACAAGGCGGACCTGGGGCACACCGACTTGGTGGTGTTTTCGGACGATCCGGGAGGGACCCGTCGAGCTACGCTGCACCAGTTCGGTCGGTATGAGACCGACGCAGGAGAAGTCAGAAGCCAACAGCTTCCACTCAGCTTGAGCGTCGATCCCGAGACCGGAGACTTGACGGAGGCGTCTCGCAACGAGCTGCTCGCCTACCTGTCGGAGCATCACGGCAAGGGCGGTCGAGTCAGCGCTACCGAGGTCGAGCACGTGGATCTGGAGAAGGTGAACAACTTCGTCCGTGACTTCCGCTCCGACCGCCGGTCGGGCGAGCGGAAGTACAACCCGTTCACCAACAACTGCACCACCTTTGCGTGGGAAGCGTGCGCCAACGGCACGGCCAGCGAGCGAGAGCGTGCTTGGCTCGATGGTCGTGGCCGCTACCAAATCCCAGGCCACAGCGACAACTACTACATTCAACCGACCATGCCGCGCTATGATTACACACCCGATAAGGAAGCCGACGAGAAGCTCGCGGTTCACCTGCCCCCGGACGGGCAGGCCGAGATCTGAGCCGGGCGCCTCTCCCCAAATTAGTCAGCCTGAAGCCCGCTTGCCTACCTCTCAGATGGAAGGCCGGACACGCACGAAGTGATCATCACTCTTCTTCGGGACCGAAAGACCTCGGGGGGTGAAGTATGGGCCCGGGGAGTTCGACAGGGAAGCGCTCCAGGGAATTCGACCGGCTCTCCGCCATCGCCGAACGCCTCGAGCAGCTTTGGGCGCAGCCCCAGGGGGTCCGAGTGTCGCCACCGGAGTTGAAGGGTGCCGCTTTCATCGGATGCATCGGGATCCGGCTCTCTTCTGATCGAAGGATCATTCCGTCGTAGCAGCCGCTTCTTCAGGGAGGGGGTCTGGGGGAGCTGAGTGGTTTGT
>DAPKRQ010000193.1:0-19995 GCA_031800475.1 Myxococcales bacterium LLY-WYZ-16_1 | reverse complement strand
CCACTGCCCGCCCCGTCTTCTCCGCCACACGCAACCGCCAGGACGGCCACGAGCCCCCAGCAACCCATTTTCGAACCCATCCGGGTTCCTTATCAGGGGACGAACGGGTGCGCAAAGCGTGCGCTTCGCACGAAACGAGCGAACTCGAAGCCACGAGCGCCGCCCAGGCCGTCCTCGTGGCGTGGACTGCGGCCTCGCCGCCCGACGGCCCGGGCACCCCGGGCTCGTTTCGCCCTGAAGGGACTTTGCTTCAGCTTCCCGCTGGGCCGGACCCCCCGACTCCGGGCCCCGGCATCTGGTCCGCACCGACGTACGGTTGGAGGGCTTCGGGGACCCGAACCGTTCCGTCCCGCCGCTGATGCTGCTCGAGCAGGGCGATGGCCGTCCGCCCCACGGCCAGACCCGACCCGTTGAGGGTGTGGACGAGCCGCGGCTTCGCCTTCGCCTCGCTTCGATATCGGATCTTCGCCCGGCGGGCCTGGTAGTCCCCGAACCATGAGCAGCTCGAGATCTCCCGGTACGCCGACTGCCCCGGCAGCCACACCTCCAAGTCGTAGCACTTCGCCGCGTTCGCGCTCATGTCGCCGGCGCAGAGCAGCGACACCCGGTAGTGGAGCTCCAGCTTCTGCAAGATGGCTTCCGCATGACCGACCAAGTGCTCGAGCTCGGCCGGCCCGTTTTCGGGTTCGGCAAAGCGGACCAACTCCACCTTGTGAAACTGGTGCTGCCGCAAGATGCCCCGGGTGTCTCGGCCCGCCGCGCCGGCTTCCTTTCGAAAGCATGGCGTGTGGGCGCAGAACCCATGGGGAAGCGCCCCGTCGGCAGGCTCCAGGATCGTGTCGGCGTACAGGTTCGTGAGCGGCACCTCGGCGGTGGGGATCAGCCAGTAGTCCGTGTGCTCGGTGAACGGTACCTTGAATTGATCGGCTTCGAACTTCGGAAGCTGACCGGTGCCGGTGAGGGCGTCGGTGTTCACCAAAAACGGCACCGAGACCTCGCGATAGCCATGTTCCCGCACGTGGACGTCCAGCATGAAGTGGGCGAGGGCGCGCTCGAGGCGAGCCATGTCGTCGAACAGGACCGAAAACCGCGACCCGGCGAGCTTGGCGGCCCGCTCGAAATCGAGCTGCTTCCAGCCCTCCGAGGCCAGGGCCACGTGATCTTTCGGCTCGAACTCGAACTGCGGTGGCTCGCCCACGGTGCGAACCACCCGGTTGGCGGATTCGTCGGCCCCGTCCGGGATGTCGTCGGCCGGAAGATTCGGGATGGCCAACAGCAGCCCGTGAAGCTCCGCCTCCAGCTCGCTGGCCCGTTCCTCCAGGGCCTTCACCCGTTCGGATGAGGCCTTTTGCGCCGCCCGAGCCTCGGCCTTTTCGGCGTCGGTCCCCTTTTGAAAGACGGCTTTCATGGCCTTGTTTTGCTGGTTGCGTTCGGCCTGCAGGGCCTGGGTCTCGGTCAGACAGCGAGAACGCTCCGACAGCACCTGCAGGACCCGTTCGAGCTGGGCCGGGTCGAAGGACGGACGCCGGGCCAGGCGGCGGCGCGTTCCCTCGGGATCTTCGGCGATGGTGCGATGGTCGAGCATGTCCGACCTCAAAGACCGACCCGGGGCCGGTCGGCAAGGATCGATCCACCCGCGTTGAACCCGGGACCGTTCGGGCCCATGATGGCCGGCAATGGAGCACGGTACGCGAGGCCGGGCGATCCTCGGAGCCCTGGGGGCCACCGCGGGGCTTTGGGGCTGCCAGCAGGACTACCTCTTCGACCAGGTCTGCCCCGTGCAGCTGTCCGAGGTGCAGCGGGAAGAGCCCGCCCTCGCCCCCACACCGGCGGACATCTTGTTCGTCGTCGACAACTCCGGGTCCATGGCCGACGAGCAGGAGAACCTGGCGCAGAACTTCCAGGCGTTCATCGACGGGCTGAACGCCGGCACCGGGGATTACCAGCTGGCCGTGGTCAGCACCGACCAGGGCCGGGGCAACGACCGGTGCAACGCAGACACCGAGTGCGGGGGACTCGCCGAGTTCTTCTTCGAGGGCCCATACCGCTACTGGAACGACGAGGACCGGTCGGGATGCACGACCCTTCCCACCGAGCATGGCTGCTTTCGCCGCCCTGCAGAGCAGACGCCCGTGATCGCCATCAATGACCAGACGGCCCCCGAGGATGTGGTGGCCCGGTTCCAGGACGCGGTCCGGGTGGGTTCCTGCGGAACCGGCACCGAAGAGGGCCTTCAGGCCATGCAGCAGGCCCTCCGCTTCGCCGAGCCGGGTGGTTGCAATGCGGGCTTTTTGCGTCCGGACGCCAACCTGGTGGTCGTTCTGGTGTCCGACGAACCGGATCAGAGCCTCGAGAGACAGGGGGCCACCGTCGACGGCTTCATCGACGAGTTGGCCCGGATCAAGGGCAGCCTGGACCGGGTGCGGGTGGCGGTGATCGGCGGAACCGTCGACGGCGAGGCCGTGGACTGCCGGGCCGGAGCGGATGGCGAGGCCACGGCCGAGTGTGGCGCCACCGTGTGCGAGTCCCCGCCACCGACCGGAAGCCTCGACCGATGCTCCGACCCGAGCATCTGCGAAGCGGGCGAGGTGTGCGCTCCCCTCGCCGTCAACGGCGTGGAGCGAAACCGATGCCTCAATCCGGAGGCCGAATGGGTCCTGGTCAACCCGGACTGGTGTCGCTCCTGCTCGTACTACGCGGTCGACGACTGCTGCGGCGCCGAGCCTGCCAACGGCTACGTGGAGTTCGCCCGGCGCTTCGGCGCAAGGGCCCGGGGCGATCCGGCTGGCACCGAAAGCTGCCAGGTGGAGCCCGGTCGCACCACCTACTGCCTGATCGATTCGATCTGTCAGGACGACTTCAGCCGGACCCTGAACCAGATCGCCCGGGAGTTGGTGGCCACCGACGAACTGGTTTTGGAGCCCCCCGCCGATCCCGACTACCCCGAAGGGGTCGTGGTCGAGGTGGGCCGCGAAGACCGCTTTCGTCGCCTCGTCTACAGCGAGGACGGCACCGGCGGGGGCTTCACCCTGGATTTCGAAGAGGTGGAAGATCCGGACAGCGGACAAACCACGGTCCGGTCCACACTTCGATTCCTGGGCGGTTCGGGGCCGGCCGAGGGCGAGGTGGTTCGGGTCTTCTACGTCACACCTCAGACCCAGGAGCGCGAGTTGGTCGGTGCGTGTGCCCCGGTAGACGCCGGTCCCTGAACCGAGCGAACCGCGCCTGCTCGCCCGAAAACGGGTCCCTCACAACGAGATGAACGTGCGCCGCCTCGAGGTCCCGGGGGCTACGCCCGCCACCAACAGGACGGCCGCCAAGACCACCTGGGCCGCCGTCAGCACCACCACCGCCTCTTGGGCCCAATGAACTTGGTTCAGGGCCGCCTCCGTGGCGGCGCCGGCCTCCGCCGCAGCCCGAAAGCTCGCTTCGAGCCGCTGCCACAGGGGCCGCACGAAGAATCGGTTCGCCACCAAGGTCAGCCCCAATCCGATCAGGGTCCAGGTCCGAAACCGCAGCCGGTGCCCCTCCCAGCCGAGCCGGAGCGCAACCACCAACAGCGGAAGGGCGCCCAGGGCGTAGGGTTCGGCTTGGGCTTCGACCGCCACGAACAGCCGCTCGGCCGCCTGGCGATCCCCCAACACTCGGGCAGCCAGGCCCTCGAGCAGGAACAGGTGGGCGCCAAAGCCCACCCAGAGGGCCAACAGGAGTTGGTGAATGGCCCTGAACATGGCGACGGCGGGGGCAGGCACCGAGGCCGGATCGTAGCCGGGAGGCGGGTCGCCGCCAAATTTTCGGGAAAGCTGTGGTAGCGTGGCGGCAGCATGACCAAATACCGTGGGGTGACGGGATCGACGGAAACTCCGGACGAGCCCGACCGCTCACGTCCGCTGACGAAAGAGCTTCAGCGCGTGGAGGAAGCCAACTTCGCGTTCTACGAAGCCTTCACCCAGCGGAACCTCGAACGCATGGCCAAGGTGTGGGCCCAAACCCCGCACGTGCGGTGCATCCACCCGGGGTGGGAGCTCGTGTCCGGGTGGCCGGACGTCCGGCGGAGCTGGCAGGACATCTTTCAGTCCATCGAGTCGATCGACATCGGTCTGCAAGACGTCCAAATCGAGGTGTCGGGCCGGGTGGCCTGGGTGAACCAGGTGGTGGAGCTTTCGATCACCACCGAAGAAAGCGAAAGCTTCGAAGCCTCGGTGGTGAGCTCCAACATCTTCGAAGAGGTCGACGGACAGTGGCTCCTGGTGTTGCACCACAGCTCGAACTTCATCGAGGAAGACTCCGATTCAGATACCGGCGCCGAAGACGAGGTCGAGCGGGGGGGCTTCTTCCCGCCCCAGGGCGGCGGCAGCCAATCGCTCAACTGACCCGGGTTGAAACCGGATCGGCCCTGATCCTGGCGGCGGCCCTCCTGGCGTCCTGCGCGGACTCGTCGAACTTCCGGCCTGCTTGCGACTGCGATCCCGGCACCCTCTGCGTGGCTTCTTCCTCGGGCGCGGCCCACTGCCTTCCGGCGTGCAGCCCAGCAGAGCACCCCTGGCAACACGGGGCCGGCTGTCCCGAGGATCTGCCGGTTTGCGTCCCTGCCGCCGGCTCCCGAAATTCGGGCGTGTGCGTGCCGCCCCCTCCGCCCTGCGACCCGGGGGCGCCTTGCGCCGAACCGGACCTGCGCTGTCAGCCGCTGGATGGGCGTGGAAAGGCCTGGGCGTGTCTGCCGCCTCGGGCCAGCCCCTGCGGCCCATGTTCACCCCAGGCCGTCTGCGTGGACGAAGACCCGCCTCGGTGCCGAACCCGGTGCGAAGCCGATGCCGATTGTCCGCCTCCCAGCCGGTGCGCTGCCTCTCACGAACCCACCGGCCTGCGCTTGTGCACCCGTTGACCCGCAGGCCCGTGGATTTTTGCGATCGGAGCGATCGGCCCGGTCGTTAGACCTCGAACGGAGCCGGTTCGGCGCGGCCGAACAGGCCTCTCCGGCCTGGCGATCCGCCGCAGGACGGGGTCCCACCATCCGGCATGCCGTTTGCTCAACCGGCGGAAAGCGGGCGCTGCAACATCGTCCCGTCCCAAGTCCCGCAGTGCCCGTCGAAGGGGTCCCGGAGCCGGAGCTCCGGGGCCCCTTGTTTTCATTTGGAAGAAGAGCGGCCGGACTTCTTGGGCATGGGGGTGACGTTGCTGGGCGGCTCGCTGGGCGCGGCCCCTCCCTCGGAGGCCGCCGGCGCCGTGACCCCAAAGTGGGTCCGGATCTTGGACTCGATGTCCTTGGCCAACTCTCCGTGCTCTTCCAGGTAGCTCCGGGCGTTCTCGCGCCCCTGGCCGATCCGC
This sequence comes from Myxococcales bacterium LLY-WYZ-16_1, assembly GCA_031800475.1. Taxonomy (GTDB): domain Bacteria; phylum Myxococcota; class Kuafuiibacteriia; order Kuafuiibacteriales; family Kuafuiibacteriaceae; genus Kuafuiihalomonas; species Kuafuiihalomonas phototrophica. The sequence goes on along the minus strand of DAPKRQ010000193.1, from coordinate 14,667 downwards.
TCTTGCTGGTACGAAAACCAGGCACCGGACTTGTCGATGATCCCGAGATCGGTCCCCAGGTCGACCAGCTCGCCCGATTTCGAGATGCCCTGCCCGTAGAGGATATCGAACTCCACCTCGCGAAACGGAGGTGCCAGCTTGTTTTTGACCACCCGCACCCGAGTTCGGTTGCCGATGTTTTCGTCGGCCTTTTTGATCGACCCGATCCGCCGAATGTCGAGGCGCTGCGACGCGTAGAACTTTAGGGCGTTTCCGCCGGTGGTGGTCTCCGGCGACCCGAACATCACCCCGATCTTCATGCGGATCTGATTGATGAAGGCGACGCAGGTCCGAGACTTGGAAATGGTGCCGGTCAGCTTGCGCAAGGCCTGGCTCATCAACCGGGCCTGAAGCCCCACGTGGGAATCGCCCATCTCTCCCTCGATCTCGGCCTTGGGAACCAACGCCGCCACCGAGTCGATGACCACCAAGTCCACGGCATTGGACCGCACGAGCATGTCCGTGATCTCGAGAGCCTGCTCGCCCGTGTCGGGCTGGGCGATCAGCAGGTCCGCCGTGTCGACCCCCAGCTTCTTGGCGTAGCCCACGTCCAGGGCATGCTCGGCATCGACAAAGGCACACACGCCGCCGGCCTTTTGGGCCTCGGCCACCGCGTGCAGGGTCAGGGTCGTCTTGCCGGAGGACTCGGGGCCGTAGATCTCCACGATCCGCCCCCGAGGCAGACCGCCGATGCCCAGAGCCACGTCCAGGCCCAGGGATCCGGTGGAAATGGTCTCGACGTTGGCGATGGGCTGCCCATCGCCCATGCGCATGATGGCCCCCTTGCCGAACTGCTTTTCGATGGTGGCCATGGTGAGCTCGAGGGCTTTTGCTCTCGGCTCCTGGGGATCGGGGGGTGCCTTTCCGGAGCTCTTCGCCATGCCTCAGGCGCTACAGATGTTCAGTCGAACCGTCAAGCCCCTACTTCATGTAGGGGTTCCGGGATTGCACCAGCCTACGGGTTGGGGTCGAATCCCAAACGCGATCCCACGGCCGCCAGCAGCCGCTGCACCGTCCGAATCCGGATGGCCTGCCGGTCGCCGCCCAACCGCAACAGCTCGGCATCCGATCCATCGGGACCGGCGATCCCGATCCACACCGTGCCCACGGGCTTATCTGGCGTACCTCCGCCCGGCCCGGCGATCCCGGTGGTCGAGATGCCCCAATCGGCGCCGATCCGATCTCGGACCCCCTCGGCCATGGCCCGGGCCACCGCCTCGCTGACTGCACCAAAGCTCTCCAAAGCCCCCTGCTTCACCCCGAGTTGCTCGACCTTCACCCGATTGGCGTAGGCGACCACGCCGCCTTGGACCCACGCCGAGCTGCCCGGAACCGCGGTCAGCCACTCCAGGACCATGCCCCCCGTGCAGCTCTCGGCGGCGGCCACCGTCTCGCCGCGCCGGGCCAGACGGCGCCCGACCGTCACCTCCAGGGCTTCGGTCCACCAAGCAGCCGGTGCCGAACTCCGGAGCGCGTCTTCGGCCTGATCGAGGCGCGCTTTCGCGTTGGAGCCGAAGGCCCACAGCTTGACCTCGTTTTCCAGGTGCACGTTCCGAAAGCCGACCTGCACCCCATCCGGAAGCCCCGCTGCCGCCACCCAGCGATCCAGTTCGCTCTCGGGCACGCCGACGAAGCGATAGCTCCGCCGGTCTGCGGGATCCGTGAGCCCCAACCGATGTCGATGGGCTTCGAACATGGCCCGCATCTCGCGCGGCACGCCAGGCAGGACCATCCATTGCCGGCCGTCGATCCACAGGCCGGGGGCCGCGCCCACCGGGTTCGACAAAGGCTCTGCCCCGCGGGGCAGCTCCGCCATCCGGCGCTGGTTTTCCGACAGCTCGGTCCCCCGGGCTCGGGCCCGGGCTTCGAGTCCCGCCAGGACTTCGGGCGAAAGCTGCACCGGCACGCCCAATGCCTGGGCGACGCCTCGGAACGTGAGGTCGTCCGCCGTCGGACCCAACCCCCCGGTGCTGATGACGCGGTCCGCCCGCTCGCTCCAGTGGACAAACGCCTCGGAGATGGCCTGCAGGTCGTCCGGCACCGTCTGGCGGGCTACCACCTCGGCTCCGCCCTCGGTCACCCGGGCCGCGAGCCAGGAGCCGTTGGCATCGTCGACGGCGCCGCTCAGCAGCTCATCGCCGATGGCCAGGAGCGCGACCCGCACCGTGGCCTCTGGGTCAGGGGGCACAGAGCCCGTCGTAACGAACTTCGATCCGAGCCCCGGGTGGGGGCACCGCCGTGCCGTTGAACTCGACGGCGTTCGCCGAGAAGTTGAAGGTCCAGCCGTCGGTCGCGCTCTGCGCCACCTCGGCCCCGTTCACGAACACCCGAACCGTGGCCGGGTCGGCGGCTTGGCTCAAAAACCAGGTGTCCTCGGGTTCGAAGGTATCGAGCCCCAACTGCGTGAGCAGCGGACTCCAGTCCTCTTCGCAGATGTTCAGGAAGTTGCCGCCGAAGATCTTGGTGAACCGTTCGTATCTGAAACCGGGAGCCGCGAGGAAACGGCCCTCTTCGTTTCGACAGGACTCCGTGGTCGGCCCAGCGATGGCGTGGATTTTCGTCCGGGATTCCCGGCCCGGTCCCTTCACCGTCCGGAAGAACAACTCCAGGTTGGGATCGGACTCGATGGACTGGTCGTCCTCGTCGCTCATGAGCACGATGGCGAGCCGCGCGTCGTCGCGCAAAAAGCCCGAGTTGATGTTCGGCTCCTCGTCCTGGGCCCGGATCAAGGCGTTCTTCGCCGCGCCCAGGCCGGCCTCGATGCCGGATCCGGCGGTCCCCACCTGAAAGGTCTCTTGAAAGGCGGCTTGCCGCTCCGGGTAGTCGTCCCGGATCACCGCCGGATACGGAAATGCCCGCTCGAAGCGACCGGACTGGCTGCTGGTCCCGTCGGTCACGGTCACGGCCATCTGGTAGTCCGAGTCTTGACTGTCCGCAAAGCCGACGAACCGGGAGAGGTTGCCGATCAGCCGGAGCTGCTCGTCGCCCATGGAGCAGCTGTCGTCGATGACCCAGAGGATGTCGACCTTGGGTCCTTCGGGCTGATCGAACCGCTCGAGCACCGGCTGATCGGGCTCGGCGGTGCCGACCAAGGGGACTCGAGTCAGACCCCCTTCGGCGTCGTGCTCGATCCGCAAGGTTCCCGTGTGGGGCGCGGGATCGGTGCGCGACGGAAAGAACTGCATCAGTACCTCGAGACGGGTCTGGGGCGGCAGGGAGAAGGGGTCGCCGAGGCTGGGAGTCTCGAGGACGCTGCCGTCCGAATCCAGCACCGCCAACCCCGTGATCTGAAAGTCGCCATCGCTTTCGGATTCGATTCCGATCGAGTCGATGTTCAACACGGCCTGACCCCGCGAAAAGACGAACAGGCTCCGGGTTTGGGAAGCGCACTGGGATACGCCCCCCGCCGGGTCCGGGCGGAACTTGACGGCCCCGAAATCCACTTGAAGCGGAAAATAGTCGATGATCGGCGGGTCCCCGAACCCAACCAGGTCCAGGTTGTAGATCAGACTCTCCACGTCGGTGGTGGCGATGGTGATCCGTCCGCTGAGGGCCCCACCGATCAGGGGTTGAAAGCGCACCGGCACGTCGACGGACTGGAAGGGCGAAAGCTCGAAGCTCGTGCTGAAGCTCTCGTCGATGAAGAAGTCCCCGACCCCGAAGGTTACCGCGATGTTGCGGATGCGCACGGGCCGCTCGCAGGTGTTGCTGATCCGGAAGGACTCGGTGGTCGAGCCACCGATCGGGGTGCGGTCGAAGAGAACCTGGCGGCTGGGCTGAAAGCGGACGCAACCTCCCACCGCCGCTTCGCCCCGGATGACCGCGGTTTCACGGCTCTGTTGCCGGTCCCGGGCCACCACTTCGCCCACCGGCACGCCGATGGTCAGCAGCAGTCCATCGTGGAGCACCTCCAGAGGCATGGCCTCGCCAGGCTCGACGGTGAACGGAACTTCGGGGGGGTCGACGAAGGTGAACACACCTCCCGTCACGTTCAGAAACTCCACCTCGCAAGGTGACTTGCTGAGGCTCCGGAGCTCCACGGTGCGGGTCTCACCGAGGCGCATGTCCACCACCGAGGGCTCGAGCGTCATCTGACAGCGCTCCCGCGCCTGGGCGGTGAGGGGAAATCGGAGCACCGCCTCGTCGGGGTCATTGCTCCGGATCACCAAGTCGGCCTCCATGTCTTCGTGGACTTCCGGTTCGAACCGGACGAACACCGCATCCTCCTGGCCCGGAGACAGAACGTTCGGCCCTTGGCTGATCCGGAACTGGCTGCCGTCCTCCCCTTCGAGGGCGTACTCGAGCAGCAGGGGCGCTTGACCGGTGTTCCGGATCGTCACGCTCTGTGGCGGGACCGAGGTATCCAGGTCGAGGATGAACGTCTCGAACTGCAGGCTGGCCGGAGCCTCCGGCTCCGTCTCGATCTCCGGCAGGGTGAGGCTGAGACCCTCTTCCTCGCAAGCGAGGCCGAACGGGGCCAGGGCTGCGAGCATGAACAGGCCAGGGATCGTCTGAGGAAACTTCATGGTTCGAACCGAATCGCTGGGGGCCGCCGCCAGGTGCTGCCCCACCCCGTTCGCTGCGCGTCGCCGGGCGAACGGGCGTGGTGCACGCATGAAGCAGGCCGAGAGGACTCACAAGGTTTTTCTGGGGGCTGAAGGCGTGGCTGCGTGTTCATTTCCGCACGCCTGCGCCAACTCGCGCAGTGCGGTCACCTTCCGGTAGCGGGGTGTACGCTTGAGCCGGGCTTCCCACCTCAGGGCTTCCCCGCGCGACACCGGACCGGCTTGTCCCACCCATTCGAACGGTCCGCGACCTCGGGTGTATCGGGCCCCTCGCCCGGCCTCGTGCAGGGCCAGCCGTCGGACCGGGTCCGTGGTCACGCCGGCGTACAGGGAAGCGTCGCCGCAGCGCAGCAGGTAGACGTACCATGCCCCCTCACTCCCCATCCTCCGCGAGGTTATCGAACCGGGTGTACTCGTGAAAGAACTTGCAGCGCACCGTTCCCACCGGGCCGTTTCGTTGCTTTCCCACGATCAGTTCCGCCACCCCCCGGTCCTCGGTCTCCTTGTTGTAGACCTCGTCTCGGTAGACGAACATGATCACGTCCGCGTCTTGCTCGATGGCGCCCGACTCCCGCAGGTCCGCCAACCCTGGACGCTTGTCGACCCGCTGCTCCACGGCCCGGTTCAACTGAGACAGGGCCACCACCGGCACGTCCAGCTCCTTGGCCAGTGCCTTCAAAGACCTGGATATCTCCGAGATCTCCTGCTCTCGACTCTGGGCCGACGCATGGCCTCGCATCAGCTGCAGGTAGTCGACCACCACCAGATGGAGGTCGTGCTCGGCGGCAAGTCGCCGGCACTTCGCCCGAAGCTCCAGCGACGACAAGGACCCGGTGTCGTCGATGAAGATCGGCGCTTCGCTGATGCGACCGGCGGCCCGGGCCAGCTTCGGCCAGTCTTCCTCGGTCAAAAACCCCCCGCGCAGCCGCGCCGAGTCGATGCGCCCATCGCTGCAGAGCATTCGGGTCACCAGACTCTCCTTCGACATCTCGAGGGAGAAGATGCCGACGGTCCTTCCGTCCGAGATGGCCGCATGCATGGCCATGCCGATGCTGAAGGCCGTCTTTCCCATGGACGGGCGCCCGGCCACGATGATCAGGTCCGAAGGCTGAAGGCCGGCGGTCTTCGTGTCGAGCTGCATGATCCCGGTGCTGACTCCGGTGATCGGCTTTTTTTCCTCGGCGAGCTTTTCGATCCGATGGAACGCGGTCTGAACGATCTGCGCGATCGGCGTGACCCCCTGCCGGGACTTGGCGCGAGCGATGTCGAAGATCGCCTTTTCGGCCGAGTCCACCGCGTCTTCGGGGCTGGTGGTCTCGTAGGCGCCGGAAGCGATCTCGGTGGCGGCCGAGATCAGCTTTCGGAGCATGGAGCTCTTTCGAACGATCTCGAGGTAGTGGCGGACATTGGCCGCGGTGGGAACCACCTCGGCCAACTCCACCACACCCTCTACACCGCCGGCCGCTTCCAGCTCACCTTGGGTGCGAAGAAGGGACGTGACGGTGACCGCATCCACCGGCTCGCTCCGCTTGGCGAGCTCCTGCATGCTGCGGAACACCATCCGGTGGGCGGGCCGATAGAAGTCGTCTGGCTCCAGCTCCTCGGTGGCGACGTAGATCGCTTCGTTGTCCAGCAGGATCGAGCCGAGCACGGCGCGCTCGGCATCCAGGTCGTTTGGGGGGACCCGGCCCCGGCGATGGGACCCCGGTCCAGGCTCCTCGACCGCCTGCATGCGGAATCAGCTCGCGTCCGCTTCGGACGATTCGGTTTCGGCCCGGGCCTCGTCTTCCGTCGCCGCCGGTGCAGGCGCCGCCGCGGCGGCCTTTCGCTCCGCCTCTTCGGCGGCCCGACGCTCGACGGCCTGGTCGATGCGGGCCTTTTCCAGCTCCACGTCCTCGGTGTTTTCGGGAACCACGTAGAACGGAAGCTGGGCCTCGATGCCGCCGTCCAGCCGGACTCGGGCCACGTATCGGCCGACCGCGCGGACGGGCTCGGCCAGGACCACCCGCCGGTGGTCGACCTTCACGCCGGCGTCGCGCAGCACCTTTGCGATGTCTCGATGGGTGACCGAGCCAAAGAGCTTCCGAAAATCTTCGGGGATCGGCTTTCCGTCGTCATCGTACTGAGGCGGCGCGACTTTCGCCTGCAGGGTCACCGAGAGCTCTTCGACTTTCCGCTTCGCCACCTCGGCCTCGGCGGTGGCTTGCTGCCTCTTGTGGTCGGCGATCCGGCGCTGATGCTCCAGCTCTTTGATCGATCGAATGGAAGCGAATACGGCCTTGCCCTGCGGAATCAGGTAGTTCCGGGCGTACCCGTCCCTGACGGACACCAGGTCGCCCACCACCCCGAGGTGGGGCACGTCCTCTTGCAAAATGATCTTCATCATGGCTCGGCCCCTCCTCAGCTCGCCTCGGCCTGGGAGCCATCGGTGCCTTCGGTCTCGGCTCGCTCGGCCGCCTCTTTGGCTTCCTGTTCCCGCTTGGCCCGCTCCCGCATCATCTTCTCGATGTCGGCCCGCCGGGCCTCCAGATCCGTCACCTCGCCGAATCGGTGCGTGACGAATCGGATGACCGCGTCCAAGTTTCGCAGGGTCCGCTCCACCTGGAACACGGTTTCGGCCGGCGCTGCGTAGTGGAACACCAAGTAGTTGCCCCGAGAGTGCTTGCGGACGTCGTACGCGAACTTCTTCTTTCCCCAGCCGTCCTCCCGGAGCACGGAGCCGCCGTGCTTGTTCACCACGGTGGTCAGGCGCTCGAAGACCTGCTTTGCGGCTTCGTCCGGAAGCTCGGCCGGGATCACCAGCACGGTCTCGTACTCTCGGAACTTGCTCAGGGTGTCGCTCATTTTCTTCCCGTCTTCTTTCCGCCCTCTCGCGGCTCATTCGCCGGAGCCGGTCGCCTTGGCGTCCGGCTGCCGATGAAATCGATTCATGGCGCGGTCGATGCCTTCGGTGATCGTCACCTCGATGGCCTCGACCGCCTCGTCCAAGGCCGGATCCACGGCGCTCCGTTCGTCGGGAGCAAAACGCCCCAACACATAGCTCGACGCGTCCCATCGCGGCGGGGGTCGCCCGATACCCACCCGAACCCGCAGAAACTGGGGTCCGAGGTGCTGGACCAGACTCTTCAGCCCGTTGTGTCCACCGTGGCCACCCCCTCGCTTCAGGCGAATGCCGCCCACGGGCAGGTCCAGCTCGTCGTGCACCACCACCACGTGCTCGGCCTTCTCTTTGAAGAACCCCACTGCAGGCCCGACCGATTCACCGGACAGGTTCATGAAGGTTTGGGGCAACATCAGCAGACAATCCCGTCCACCGAAGGTCCCCCGGCCAATCCGTGCCTTGAACTTCTTGTCAGAGATCCGGATGCCCGCCCGGTCGGCCAGGCGATCCACCACCTCGAACCCCACGTTGTGGCGCGTACCCTCGTACTTCGCACCGGGGTTCCCGAGGCCGACGATGAAGTACATCCCCGCCGCCCCGGAGCCCTACTTCTTCTTCTTCTTCTTGGCGTCCCCTTCGGCTTCGGCGGCTGCGGCCGCAGCGGCCTGCCGACTGCGCCGGGACTCCTTGATGTTCACCACCGCCAGGCGGGGTGCTTCCACGTGCTCTGCTCCCTCGGGCAGGGGGAGGTCCTGAACCCGGATCGACTGGCCGATCTCCAGGGGCGTGATGTCCAGGACGATCTCCTTCGGGATGGCCAACGGGCTGCACTTCACCCGGACCGAGCGCTTGGCCACCTGCAGGTCGCCACCGGCCACCATGCCCTTGGCCCGACCCGTGGTCTTGACCGGAATTTCGACGTCCACCCGATCGCTGTCCCTCACCTCGAGGAAGTCCAGGTGGACCAGTTCCCGGCGAACCGGATGCAACTGCATCTCTCGGATCAGGGCGGTCACCTCCCGGTCGAGGCCCGTGACCTTGAACAGCGTGTTCCGGCCGAACCCGGTGGCACGCAGCCGCTTGAAGAATTCGTTGGGGTCCACCGCGAAAGCGCGAGGCGGCTCTTTGTGGCCGTACAGGATGCCCGGGACCCGGCCGGCAGCGCGCATGCGCCGGGCTGCTCCCTTGCCTCGCTCGCTGCGGGCGGTGACCGCGATTTCGGTCTGGCTCATGGCTCGAAACCTCTCGGAGACCTACCGGTCCCCCAAAGAGGCGCGGGTGGTAGCATGGGGCCCCGAGACCGTCAACGGGGATCCGTCCGCACTTTCCGACCCGGGGGCGGACTCACACGAACAGGCTGGAGACCGAGTCCCCGTGGTGGATCCTCCGGATCGCCTCGGCGATCAGGGGAGCCACGCTGGCCTGCTCGATCTTGTCGGTATGCTGCAGCGCCTTCTGCAGGGGAATGGTGTTCGTCACCACAACCCGATCCAGGTCGCTGTCCGCGATCCGGTCCAGCGCCGGACCGCTGAACACCGCGTGGGTGGCGTAGGCGAACACCTTCTTGGCCCCCCGGGCCTTCAGGGCCTCCGCTGCCGCCACCAAAGTGCCCGCCGTATCGATCATGTCGTCGATGACGATCACGTCCTTGTCTTTGACGTCGCCGATCACGTGCATGACCCGGGCTTCGTTCGGCTGGGGCCTTCGCTTGTCGATCATGCCGATGTGGCAGTCGAGGCGCTTGCCGAAGGCCCGCGCCCGTTCGACGCCCCCCGCGTCGGGGCTGATGATCACCGCCGACTCGTCGAAGTTCTGCTTCATGTGGTCCAGGAGGACCGGCATGGCGTACAGGTGATCGAAGGGGACGTTGAAAAAGCCCTGGATCTGCCCTGCATGCATGTCGATCGACAAAACCCGCGTGGCGCCGGCCGTCGCGATCAGGTCGGCCGTGAGCTTGGCGCTGATCGGCGTTCGGGGGGCGACCTTGCGGTCCTGCCGAGCGTATCCATAGTACGGGATGACCGCGGTGATGTGCTCGGCCGAAGCCCGGCGCAGGGCGTCGATCATCACCAGGAGCTCCATGAGGTTCTCGTTGGCCGGTGAACAGGTGGACTGGATCAGAAATACGTCCGATGCCCGGACGTTCTCTCCGATGGTCACGCTGATCTCGCCGTCCGAGAATCGCCCGACATTCGCCCGGCCCAGCGGCACGTCCAACTTCCGGACCACCTGCTCGGCCAAGGGGAGGTTGCTGTTGCCCGCGAAAATCTTGAGAACGTTGCCGACCACCAAAACCTCATTGCGTGCGTCGCCGCCGATGCCAAGGCCGACAGGCCGGTTTCGGCGCGGATCTTCTTGGGGTGGCTGGATTCGAACCAGCGCATGTCGGAACCAAAATCCGATGCCTTACCGCTTGGCCACACCCCAGGCGTGCCGCCGATACAAAAGAGGACCGTGGCGGCTGTCAACGCATAGGACATGGGCCCTGGTGTGGGGGACCTTGGCCCTCGCCGCCTGCCGGCCCGCGCCCGATTCCCCCCAATCGGTCCTCGAGGGGTTTTTGGCGGACTTGGAGTACGGACGGGCCCAATCGGCTTGGAAGCGGCTGGCGCCGGACAGCCAGGCGTGGCTCGAAACGCGGTGGCTCGAACTGCGACGGGCCGAAGCGCCAGGCCGGGAGCCCAAGGCGCCCGAGCCCGGGGCCCTGCTGTTCGACCTTCTCGACCTGACCCTCCTTCAGGCCCCCGAATCGGTGGCCGTGGTGTCCCCGCCGGGCGACCGGGTGACCCTGCGGGTATCCGTGGAAGGGGGCCGCAGCGCCGAAGTGCGTCTGGTCCGCCACGACGACCGGTGGAAGGTCGACCTGGTCTCGACCCTGCAACTCGACCGCAGTCCGACCGGCCCGGACCCGGGCGGGTGAGCGGGGGCTTCAGCGCTGCTGCTGGGCGGTTTGCACGAACAAGGTCCGCAGGTCGTAGAGCACCGAGTCGATCAATTCCGCCTCCTGGGCCGTCAGGTTGCCCTGGGTCTTTTCTTTGAGCATCGCGATGATGTCGATGTTCTGGGCGGCCATCGGCAGGTTGACCGGGCCGGGCACCCGCTGGCTGTCCCCCGGTTGGTGGCCCAAATACGCCAGCGCCGTGGTCGCCACCGACATGATCAGCTCGGGAAACCCGATCCGTCCACCCGGCGCGTCGGAGGCCGCGTCCGATTCGGCCTCTTGCCGTGGCGAAGGCCCCGGGGACTCGGTCTGGGGCGCCGATCTCGAAGCCGAGCCCGCGCTCGCCTCGGGGGCCGATCTCGAAGCCGAGCCCGCGCTCGCCTCGGGGGCCGATCTCGAAGCCGAGCCCGCGCTCGCCTCGGGCGCCGATTTCGAAGCCGAGCCCGCGCTCGCCTCGGGCGCCGATCTCGAAGCCGAACCCGCGCTCGCCTCGGGTGGCGGCGGTTGCGGCCTCGGTTCCGGGCCGGGCTCCTGGGCCTCGTCTCGCAAGTTGCCCTCGCGGTCGAAGCGACGCCGGTCCGTAACCCGGAATGCCGACGGTTTCGGCTCCTCTTCGTTTCCCACGGCTCAGCCCTCCGGATCGGGCTCGGACGGCGGCGGCCCCTCGCCCGCGGGCGGAGCGGCAGGCGGTGGCTCCACCGGGGCCGGCACCTCGGACAGCGGAGCCCGTGCCGGCGGGTTGGGCCCGTCGACGAACACGGGCACGGCGTCGGGGTTGGCTCCGGACGCCGGCGCGGAATCTTCCGGCGAAGCCGAGGTCAGCTTGTTTTCGTAGTCCACGAATTCCGCTTCGGCTTGCAGGTCGGGCAGCTCCGCCAGGGCGGCCTCGAAGGCCTGTCGGGTGAGCGCGCCCTTTTGGATGTAACGGTGCACCGTTCGAACATCGAGTTGACGCGGATCGGTCATTGTTGCAGGCACCTACGCACCGCCATGGGACAAGTCAAGCGATCCGCCCGAGCCGCGGCCTCGGCGGCGGAGAAAGGCGTGGCCCCGTGAGCGAGCCGGATTCCGCCGCCGAGGCGCCCGACCTTCGCCCACTGCTGAAAGAAGTCGAGGCCCACAGCGAAACGCTCCGCCGGCTCGAAGACCAGGTGGGCCAGGTGGTGATCGGACAACGGCGCATGGTCGAACGGCTCGTGATCGGCCTGCTCACCGGAGGGCACGTCCTGCTCGAAGGGGTTCCGGGCCTCGCGAAGACCCTGACCGTCCGCACCCTTTCGGAGGCGCTGGATGCGAGCTTTTCCCGCATTCAATTCACGCCCGACCTGCTGCCTGCCGACGTGATGGGCACCCTGATCTTCGACCCGAAGGCCCAGGACTTCGTGCCCAAGCGCGGCCCGGTGTTCGCCAACCTCGTCCTGGCCGACGAGATCAACCGGGCGCCGGCCAAAGTGCAATCCGCCCTGCTGGAAGCCATGCAGGAGCGCCAGGTAACCATCGGCGACGAGAGCTTCCCGCTCCCGGATCCCTTTTTGGTTCTGGCCACCCAAAACCCGGTGGAGCAAGAGGGCACCTACCCGCTGCCCGAAGCCCAGCAAGACCGGTTCATGCTCCACGTGAAGGTGGGCTACCCGAGCCGGCAAGAGGAGCGACGCCTGCTGGACCAGCCGGGATCGGGTGGGCCCCTGAAGCCGGTCCTGCGAACCGCCGAGCTCGCCCACCTGCGGTCCCTGACCGGCCGGATCCACGTGGATCCGAAGCTCAAGGACTACATCGTCGACCTGGTCTGGGCCACCCGAGACCCCAAGGCGTTCGGTCTCGAATCGCTGGAGGGGTTGGTCGAGCTGGGCGCCTCGCCTCGGGCGACCCTGGCCTTGCAAGGCGCGGCCCGGGCCCACGCCCTGTTGCGGGGCCGACCCGCAGTATTCCCCGAAGACGTGAAAGCGGTGGGCGCCGACGTGATGCGCCACCGGATCAAGCTCACGTTCGAGGCCGAGGCCGAAGAGGTCCCGGTCGAGACCGTGATCCAACGGGTCTTCGACGCCGTTCCCTTGCCCTGAGGCCGACCGAGCGGGCTTTTTCGACCCCGGGCATGGACGACCGACGGGAGATTCTGAGGGCCGTTCGCCGCATCGAGCTGGCCGCCCGCTCGCCCGTGCAGAGCCAGCTGGTGGGCGCCTATCACTCCAGCTTCAAGGGCCAGGGCATGGCCTTTTCCGACGTCCGGCCATACCTGCCCGGAGACGACATCCGACACATCGACTGGAACGTGTCTGCCCGCCACCGGGACCAGGGTCTGTTCGTGAAGAGCTACGTCGAAGAACGGGAGCTGACGGTGATCCTGGCGGTGGACCTGTCGGCTTCCCACGACTTCGGCACTTCGGCCCGGGACAAGCGCCGCGTCCTCGCCGAGGTCGGCGCCCTGGTCGCGTTTTCGGCCCTGACCCACAACGATCGGGTGGGTCTGCTGCTGTTCACCGACGAAGTGGAAGGGGTCCTTCCCGCCCGGAAGGGACGGCGCCACGGGCTTCGGGTCATTCGAGAGATCATCGAGGCCCGGGTGAGGGGCACCCGCACGTCCTTGGCCACGGCCACACACGTACTCCAAAAGGTCCAGCGCCGGCGTGCCGTGGTTTTTCTATTGAGTGACTTTCTCGACCCGAATCTGGAGGCGGCCATGCGCACCATTCGGCTGCGCCACGACCTGGTGGCCATCCGGGTGTTCGACCGGGCCGAGCGCGACCTTCCGGACCTGGGTCTGGTCGAGTGGGTGGACGCGGAGACGGGACAAAGGTGCTGGATGGACCTGGGCGACCCGAAGACCCGCAAGCGCTTCGCCGCCCGGCAGGCCGACTGGAATCTGAGACTGCGCCAGGCGTTCCATCAGTGGGGCGTGGACTTCGTCGAGATCGGAACCGGGGACGACTTGGTGGGGCCCCTCGTCCGTTTCTTCGCCCAGCGCAGCGCACGCGCCAAGCGGGGGTACCGATGATCGCTTGGGCCTTGGTGTGGATGGGCATCCTGGCGACACCGGTCTCTCGGGTGGAACCCATCGAGGGCGGGGGCTTCGAGGTCGGTCGGCCCTGCCGGTGGATCGTCCAGGTCGAGCACGACAGCCTGCGGGGCACCGCGAGCCTTCAGGCTTTGCCGGACTTCGAGCCGGACTGGACGGTGCTCGACCGAAACGCTCGCCGAACGATCGAGGCGGGTCGGGCGGTGGATCGGTTCGACCTGACGGTCGTACCGTTCCGGGCCGGGGTGGTGAAGCTGCCCGACCTGGTCCTTCGAATCGACGGGTCCGAGCAAGTGGTCGAAGGTCCGGGCGTGTCGGTGGCGGCCGGGGTCGAACTGCCGTCCGACGCCGATCCCGAAACCCTCGAGGCGCTGGCCGCCCCGGACCCGGAGCCGGTGCCGTTGCCGAGCGGGCCGGGTCCCTGGTGGCCCGTGGCGGCCGTTTCGACCGTGGCCGCGGTAGCAGTCGGGCTCGGGCTTTTTTGGGTGATCCGGCGGCGCCGGCGGGTCGAAGACATCCCGCCGCCGGCCGAGCGGGCGGCCCGCGAGCTCGCGACCCTGCGGCGCGACTTGGGGGCGATGCCCCCTGGGGCTGCAGCGGCCGAGCTGCATCGGGTGGCCCGGCGGTTCCTCGAGACCGAGCTCGGGGCTTCGCCCGCCCACACCGTGGCGGAGATCCGGGGCGACTTCGCCCAACGAAGCGTCCGCCTGGACGAGCGGTTGTGGAGTCTGCTGGAGCGGGGGGAGGCGGCACGGTTCGGCGCCGCCCGCCCGAGCCGGGACGTGGTGGAGCGAGACCTGGACCAGGTGCAGCGATGGGTGTTCGTCACCCGAGACCCCAGCGGGACCTCCGCCGAACGGCCTGCACCAGCCGCCTTCGTGGAGCCGGACCCGGACGGGGCGGAGGAAGACCCGAAGGACCGGGAGGCGGGTTCGTGAGTCTGCGCCTCGAAAGCCCCGGCTGGCTCGCCGCGGCCCTCGTGGTGGTTGCCGCCCTCGCCCTGGAGCTGTGGGCTCGCCGCAGCCGCCGCCACCCAGCCCTCCGATACCCGGCCCTGCCCCTGGTCCTCGGCTTGGGGCGCACCTTCGTGGCCCGCACCTGGTGGCTGCCCACCGCATTGCGTCTGGCCGCCATGGCCTGCTGGGTCGTGGCCCTCGCCCGCCCCCAGTCGGCGGCCGAACCCGAAGAGCGCCAGTCCGAGGGGATCGACGTGCTGGTGGCGCTGGAC
>DAPKRQ010000192.1:0-12190 GCA_031800475.1 Myxococcales bacterium LLY-WYZ-16_1 | reverse complement strand
CCTGCGGTCGGTCCGCACCCTGATCGGTCCCGCGGCCACCCGACAGGCGGTCTTGGACGCCCTGTCCGGGGCTTCGGTGCTTCACTTCGCCGGGCACGGTAGGCTCACGCCTTCGGACCCTTGGAGCGCCCACCTTCGTTTGGCCCGGGAAGAACGGATGACGCTCGACGACATTTTGATCCAGCGCCTCCCGCTGCGACTGGCCGTACTGAGCGGGTGTGAAACCGGCCAGCCGATGAAGCTCAGCTCACGGGACGGGGTCGGCCTCGCCGATGCGCTGCTGGCGGCAGGGGCCAGGTCCGTGCTCGCCACAGTCCGCCCGATTCGAGACGACGAGGCCGTCCGATTCATGGAGCGATTCTATTCGTACGAGCCGTTGGAAAGTCCGGCTGATGCACTGCGCAAAGCGGCGCTCGCAGACGCGGCCGCGGGTGGCGAAACCTGGCGAGCATTTCGCCTGTACGGAAGGCGCTGAAGCGTGAGCGTCATCGACCGGGCCGGTCACTTCCGCGGTGTCGACAACCGCGACGGTCTGCTCTTTTCCACCCGCTTCGGATACATGTTCCAGAGCCTGGCGACCCACGATGGTTCGGTGGTGATGCCCACTGAAACCATCGTACAGCAGTTGGATGCACTGGCGATCGCCATGACCCAGCCAGACGATTCGGACGCCCGGGATTCCGACATTCCCGCCATCCATACGTATCTGGGCCAATTCATCGACCACGACGTCACGGCCCGGACCGACCGCGAGATCCCGGACGTGACCGAAATCGACCGGCCCGGACATCCCATGCTGGAGCGGCGGGATCCCTTGCGGGTGGCGGAAGAGCTTCGGAACGGACGCCGGGCCAAGCTCGACTTGGACAGCGTGTACGGAGGTGGACCGGGCCTCGCTCCGGGTTCGACGTCGCAGGCCCAAGTCCGGGACTTTGCGTGGTACCGTGGGCCCAAGGGCGTGGGCCCGGTCGCTCGAACCGAAGGGCTCTACGACGCGGATTTCCGGCTGCACGTTTTTCGAGGAAAGACCGCCTCGGGGGCCCCGCAGGTAGACCTGCCCCGACAACGAAGGTTTCCCCACTTCGGTCGGGCCGTGGTCGCCGACCAACGCAACGACGAAAACGTCATCATCGCCCAGCTCCACGCCGCCTTCTTGGCGTTCCACAACGCGATCCAAGACAGCCAGCCCCTGGGCCCGGACGCGAGCCCCGCCGAATCGTTCGTTCGGACGCAACAACTGGTCCGGTGGGCGTACCAATACATCGTGTTGAACGACTACCTCCCTGCGGTATGCGATCGAGCCGTGGCGCGCTCGGTCCTGGCAAGCGGCCCCGTTCACCTGGGTGCATTTGCAGACGATCCGGGCGTGTTCATCCCGCTCGAGTTCGCCGTGGCGGGCTTTCGGTTCGGCCATTCCATGATCCGGCCGCGCTACCGCCTCCGCGGCGGAGAGCAGCCGGTGGAGGCGCTCCTCTTTCCGAAACCCGAGGTTCACTTCGACCATCGGGGCCAGCTTCGGGACGCATTCGTGGTCGATTGGGAAGATTTCGTCGGGCCCCGTGCCCAAAGGGCCCGGCGCATCGATCCCCGCATCTCGAACGGTCTCGGTCGCCTTCCCAACGAAACCCGCCGGGTCCTGAAGAACCTGGCCATTCGCAATCTCCGCCGAAGCTTCAACCTCAGCCTGCCCACCGGCCAGGCCATCGCCCGCCGCATGGGCTTTCACCCGCTGGTCTACACGGAGCTCTTTCCCGAAGGAGATGACCCCCAAAGTCGCGCCATCATCGACGCCCTGTGCAGCCTGGGCCCAAATGGGTCTTGGGTGCCCCATCGAAACCCTCCGTTTCCCGATGCCCAGCCGCTGTGGCGAGCCACGCCCCTTTGGTACTATGCGCTCCGCGAGGCGGAGTTGCAGCAAGATGGCCTGCGCCTCGGCGAGGTCGGAAGCCGCCTCGTGGCCGAAACGTTGGTCCACCTGGTCCAGCGTGACCCATCGAGCTATCTCAACGCGAAAGATCCGGCCATCTGCCCCGACGGGATCGAGGTTCGGGTCCGAGGCCGGCGGCGTCGGATCCGGTCGATTCAGGACATGCTCCGGGTGGCTGCGGTCTTGCCCGAGACCTCCGAGCCCTGGATGTGGCGGATTCGAGAGCGATTGCGCGGCCTCCGGTGCGGTTGAGCTGAACGAAAGCCGGCGGATGGCCGGTTTCGGAAGGTTGCCGAGCCCTCTAGGCACGGCATTCGGCGGTCGGGCCCCAGGCGCAAGTCCCAGCCTGTCGGGTGCACGCCAGCTGGGGCAGCCGCCCTTCCGTCGTGGGCAACCTACGGTTCTCGGCCAACGAGCCTCTTTGGCACTCCCGTTGCTTGGTCGGCAGGGCGAGGGGCGGAGCCAGGACGGCTCGGGTCGCCAGGAGGCGACGCCCGCTCCTCGAGGAGTGGTGAAAGAACGTGCCGAATCAGCGCTCGAACGCGTGAAACAAACGCGTCTGGCCCCCGGCCGAGATTTCCACGGTCTTTTTGACCCGGCGACCCAGATCCGGGTTTCGAAGCTCCACCTCGTGGGTGCCCGGGTCCAGCTTCACGAACAAGGGCGTGGGCTCGCTCTGCTTCTCTCCGTCCACCCACACCTCGGCCCACGGTTGAGACCCGATGAACAACCGACCCTTCGCCGGGCGCGCGGTCGTGCGCCCGGTCCGCCGAGCCGGTCGTGAACCGGTCCGATCCTCCGCCCGGCTCACGCCGGTGTCCGCTGCGCCCTGGCGCGCCGCTTCAGCACCCTGGGTAGGGGTCGCCGGAGCCGACGGAATCGGCTCGCCCGCAGCGGCTTCGTCGGAGAGGTCGGAACCGGGCTGCAGGGGACCCGAAGCGGCTTCAGCCGCCGACCGCGCCGCAGAGTCTTCCATGCGGGACCCGGTCGGGAGGGCATCGACGCCTTCGGGCGGTGGAGCCTCGACCACGGTCAGAATCTGCGGCGGACGGGTGTGCCACCACAACGAAAGAGAGGCGCCGAAAAGGAGCGCCCCGACGAGCGCCATCGCGAGGGACAGCCGAGACATGCCGACCCATGGAGTCGCTGCCGGCGCCCCGGCCATGCTGGGTGCCGAGCCCCGGGTTGCCAAGGCCAGCTCCTCCGGAATCGAGTGTTCCCAGGCGCGTTGGCGCTCGGGTCCAGCCAACCCATTCGACGTGGGCGCGGGTCCGGGGGTACCGGCCTTCGCTGCCGCCTCGCCTCGTGCTCCGGACGCTCCGAACGCTGCCGACGCCGCGGGACTGAGTGCGTCGTGCGGAGCGTGTTCCGAAAACCATTTTGCCAGCCGCTTGCTCCCCATCCGGGGAACGAGATCCGTTTCGTGGAGCCGCTCCAGCGCCTCCTCGGCCGTCGAGATGCGAGCGTCCGGGTCCCGCTCGAGCAGCTGCATGCACAGGTCCGACAAACCGCCCGGCACTGCAAAGTCCTCGCTCACCGGCGGCTCGATCTCTTGGGTGCAGCTTTGAAACAGGCCGTCGAGCCCGTCGCCAGCGAACAGCCGGCGGCGCGTGATCATCTCGTACAGCACGACCCCGACCGCCCACAGGTCGGCCCGCGGATCGGCTTTTCGACCTCGAAGCCGTTCGGGAGCGATATAACCGACCTTTCCACTGATCTGCCCCGACTCCGTCGGAACCGTGTCGTTGAACGCCGCCTTCGCGATGCCGAAATCCGAGACCTTCACGTCCCCCAGGCAGGAGATCAGCACGTTGTGGGGCGATATGTCCCGGTGGACCAGGTTCGCGGGCTTGCCGTCGACCTCCAGGGTGTGGGCGTGGTGCAGGCCACTCAATATCTCGCCCGTGATGTGGGCGATGAGCTCTGCCGGAAGTCGACCGAGCTTCTGCAGCTTCCACAGGTCGCACCCTTCGACCCACTCCAAAACCATGAACAACTGCCCATCGTCGTCTCGAGCGAAGTCCAGAACCTGCACGATGTTGGGGTGACGCAGAAACGACGCGATCCGCGCTTCTCGAACGAACAGCCTGGTGTAGGCCTCGTTCGCGGCCAGCTGCGGAAGCATGCGCTTGATGACCACCGGCCGCGAAAAGCCCGCTTCGCCCTGGGTCGTGGCCAAGAATACCTCGGCCCCGAATCCATCGGGTGACGCCCGGCTCGAATCGCCCGAGCCGATCGCTGCGATGCCCACACCCTGCCACATGGGCCCCCACGAAGAACCGCGAACGCGATTCGAGGCAGGACCTGGAGAGACCGTGACCGATGACCCGGATCCACTTTCGCTCCAATGGATGTAAACCCGAAAGCCGTCACGAACGGCGCCGGCCGAGCCGGGTTCAGCACTGAGGTCTGAACACTTTTCGAAGCCCGCAGGTGACGGATTCGCTTCGAACCGTACACGGCGAAAGTGAAAGGAACTTTGGCCATGATCCAAATCGACACCTCACTGAAAAACCTCCTCACCACCCTCGCTGCCGGTTGCGCGCTGGCGGTCTGCGCAAGCTCGGCGGAAGCGGAACCGACCCGCACGCCCATCGTGCCCCTGGGGGCCTTGAAGCTCGTGCTGAAGTCGGACGACGCCGATCGCTTCGAGCTGGATCGCTACCTCCAAACGGCCGTGCATCGCACGGAGCGTGCGGCGGATCAGCGAGCCGTCCGATTCGAGTCGAGTGACACGCCGATTCCCGAGCACGCGGTCCTCGTCTTCGAGGCCGTGGCCGTTGGCCACGGCGAGCGGTCTCG
The DNA here is from genome assembly GCA_031800475.1 of Myxococcales bacterium LLY-WYZ-16_1. Classification (GTDB taxonomy): domain Bacteria; phylum Myxococcota; class Kuafuiibacteriia; order Kuafuiibacteriales; family Kuafuiibacteriaceae; genus Kuafuiihalomonas; species Kuafuiihalomonas phototrophica. The sequence goes on along the minus strand of DAPKRQ010000192.1, from coordinate 7,461 downwards.
CCGTTGGAGCTGCATCGCGGTGGACCGGGTGTCCCAGTGCATGGGGCCCGAAGGGCTCCGCCTTCCCTACCGAGCCGACGACCGCGGCATGGAGCTTCGCGTGACGGCACGGTCCATGGCCGAACCCAAGGTCCACGCCTACGTCCAGCGGTTCCGCGCCATGCAGAAGGGGCTCACCGCATCCGCCTCTCCGTAGAACCGCCGGTGGCCCCGTTCGGGGCCACCGCTCCCCCCACCGTGCCAAAACCCTCCAACTCGTCATGTGTCATGACACGTGTCATCTCTTCAACATAGTATTCCATTCCGACGATCGAACCCCCTCCCGTTGACATCCGTACTGCGCGCGGAAGAACCGTGCCTTCATGCAGGACGGACCGCGTTCTTCACAACCGGCACTGCCCGGAGAGGATCCGTGCCCAAGATCCCACGGGACTGCTCGGAAGATCCGCGGGCGTGAAATCGGGTGACGGTTTTCGACGGTGCCCGTCACGGCAGGATCGAGGCGCGCTCCGGCGGCGCCGACGGCATCGGAGCCGGACCGACCCGGATCGCGGGTAAAGGCTGGTGCAGCCTGGTTGAAGCGACGACGCGGGCCGGCTCGACACGAAGATCGGGAGGGATGAGCAATGAACAACAGCAACCATCGAATTCGGACGGCGACCTCGGTCGCTTTTCCATGGGCCCTGGCGCTGGCCGCAGCGGCCTCCTGTGGAGACGACGGCAGCGGGCCCGGAAACGGCACCGGCCAATTACCCTGTATGGCCGACCGGGACTGTCTTCGAGACGAAATCTGCGAGCGGGGTCAGTGCATTCCGATCTGCAGATCGGACCGAGACTGCCGGCAGGGGGAGATCTGCGATCGCGGCGTGTGTGTGGATACCAGCATTGCCGGGTGCACGTCGGATGGAATGTGTCCGAGCGGCCAAGTCTGCGATATCGAGCGGGAAGAGTGCGTCGACGAACCCGAGTGCAGCGTCGAAGTGGAGTGCGCGTCGGAGATCAACCGGTGTCCTGAACAATCCACATGCTTCAACTTTTGCGGCTGCCTGAGCGCCTGTGTGTCCGACGGCAACGAAGTCGAGCCTTGCGTTGGCTTCTGTGCCGAGGAAACCAGGCCCACCGAAGAGGACGCCCAACGCTGCGTCGACCTGCTCAACTGTTTGGCCGAGGCGTGCCCGGATGACGACGGGCCATGAACCACTGGGCCCGCCTTCGGAGCCCACCCGCCGGGTGGGTTTCGGAGGAGCTGGGCCGTCCCGATGAGCTCGGCAGGGCGTCGGGGTCCCATTTCGGCGGCCCGGTCCCCCTCGGAAGAAAGGAGAAGCGAAGTGACTGAATGCACGAATGTGCCGGGCGGCTCGAGGCGACGGCGAGCCTCCGCCCCGTGGATCGGACCCCTCGGGCTGCTCCTGGGATTTGGCTCTTGGGCCTGCGAAGACGACAGCGGCGGCCTGCTCACCCGACAAGGACGCGAGACCCTGAGCCAGGACGCGACCCCGAAGGTCGACATTCTCTGGGTGATCGACAACTCGGCATCGATGGGTGCGGAACAACGGAAGATCGCCGACGAGGCCACCGCGTTCTTGGCCCGATTGATCGAAGCCGACGTGGACTACCACGTCGGTGTCGTCACCACCGATCCGAGCGAGGGTGGCGAGCTTCGGAGCTATCGAGGCAACCCGGTGGACGGATGTCGCCGCTGCAACTACGTAGCCCGGGACATCGCCTGCCCCAATCCACGGTTCGAGGGTCCACCGGAGCAGTTGATCGACGAATGCCCCGCCTTGGCCGTATTTGCAGATCTGGCCCTGGTGGGAACGGACGGCAGCGCGGTGGAAGCTGGATTCGAGTCCGCCGCAATGGCCCTCGGCCTGGTGATCACGGACCAGGACAGCCGCATTCCCGTCTATGGCTCGAACGGACAACCGATCCTCGAGCCTCCCTCGGCCAATCGAGGGTTCTTTCGAGAAGATGCAGATCTTCTGTTGATCTTCGTGTCCGACGAGGACGAGGGATTCGGGATCGACGGGGATCCCCTGCGGTACTACGAGCGGATCTTCGCTTCGACTCGGTCGCGCAGCGACACCCGAATCTCCGTGGCGAGCGTCGTGGGCTGGCTCTCGGATCCACAGCAGATGGCGCAAGACCTTCCGCCCGCACAAGAGGTCTGTGCCACCTTGGCCGAAGATTCGAACCAGGCCGCCAAGCTGGAAGACGCCTTTCGCGGCGACTCGGAGCTGCGGTTCGAGCTCCAAGGGTGCGTCGACGCGGCCAACCCGACCGAGCAGTTCTCGAACTCATCGATCGGCTACCGATACATCGAGCTTGCCTGCCGGCTGGGTGGTCGAGTCACGAACATCTGCGACGCCGATTACCGAGATGCACTGGGGGCGTTAGCCGAAGAAGCCGTGGAGTTGTCCAGCAGTTTTCGTTTGAGAGGATCCAGCGCGCTCGATCGAAATTGCAATCTGGACTGCAATGGCGATGAGATCCCAGACGGATTCCTATGCGTCGAGGTCACTCCACCCGGCGGGGAGCCCGAGCTCGTGCTCCCAGGTGAGGAAGATGGCTGGAGCTTCGATCCAGAGCAAGGCGTCTTGTCTTTCAACGGCACGGCCATCCCCCCGTCCAACAGCAGTGTATCCATCCGGTACGAGCTGCGAAACACGGCCTGTGGAGGCGAATCATGATGCGTGCGGCGTTTACCACCGTGATGTTGGCTGTGGTCGCCATGACACCTGGTTTGGTCCAGGCTCAGACGGCTTTCGACGAGGCAGCGCCCGTTTCCACGTCGACGGCTTCGGCAGCACCGATCCTGAAGACCGAGCCTTCGGTTCCCGACGAAGGGGTCACCGAGGAGCTGAAGGTCATGCGAAAGCGGACGAACCCGGCGGCCCAAATCCTGTTCTGGTCAGGGCTCGCGGGGGTCGCTGCCGGGGGGGCCTTCGGGGTGGCTTCGTTCGTCACCGCCGAAGAGCTGACCGACGGCACCGTGCGCCCCCCGGGCGAGGCCGAAGACCTCCGGGCCCAGAGCGCCACCTACGGAACGGTCGCCGACGTCAGTCTGGCTGCAGGCGGCGCGCTCCTCGGGGTGGGTCTGTTGATGTGGGTGACCGGCTGGGGCTCCAAGGTCGTCGAAAAGGAGGTCTTGACGGCACAGGGCCTCCCTCGGGGCCCCTTTCCGCCGAATGCAGTCATACGGAGAGTAGACCGATGAATCGTTTGGCAATGATGTTGGCAGCGGGAGTTGGAGCAGCTCCGGCCTGCTTCACCAACCTGATCGAACGGGACGAGGGTATCGCATGCGAGACCACCGCGAACTGTCCCGAGGACTTCGTCTGCGACTTCGCCACCCGCCAGTGCGTGCAGCTGCAGGGCCCGAACCAGTCCCAGTGTGCGGTCGATTCCGACTGCCCCCTCCGTACCGTGTGCGAGGACGGCAGTTGCATCGACGGATGTCGCGAAGACGGGGATTGCGGCCTTCAGTTCGCGTGCGAGGGGACGGGAGGCGGCCGAGTCGGAAGGTGCACGGACCAGGTCGGCACCTGCAACGACCAGTCATCGTGCCGGTTCGGGGAGGTATGCGAAAGGGGTTCGTGCCGTCCGTATCCGGTACGAGCGCAATGTACGACGCTGCCACCCTTCGCGTGGTGCATGGCCGATGGAGACTGCCCGCGCGGGGTTCGATGCAGCGGAGCCATCCCCGGCGAGCGATTCGGACAATGCGACTTCTGCGGGCCGAACGCATCCTCGGCATCGAACGGTCCACTTCGAACCTGCGCAAGCGACTCCGACTGCCCCGGCTCGGCTCGCTGCTTTCCGATGCCGTGCCGAGATGGCTCGGCATGTCGACTCGGGGCAGTGGACTTGGGCCGCTGCACCGGCAGGCCCTACGCCACCTTGGACGCCACCAGTCCATCGGACGCGCTTCAGAGCAACTTCACCCAATGCAGCCTGGGGTTGTGCGACCCATCGTTTTGCGGGGCCACCGATTGCCGCAACGCTGTCAACCCCGAAGGCAGCCGGGAGTGCGGCCGGGGCTTCGACTGCTACAACCTGCTTGCAGGAGCCGAGCGCTGCACTTCGGACGACGTGTGCCGGCGGGAGGTGGGTCCGTGGAGCCGCTGCATAATCACCCCGGAGGGAGAAAGCTTCTGCCTGAGCTGCCGAGACGATCGGGATTGCGACGACGGGTTTTGCTCCGGCGGCCAGTGCATCGCCGAAACCATTTGCGGGCCTCCTCCGGGCCGAACCTGTCGCGACTTGGAGTGATTTCGCGCACTGTCACGGCGCCCCGCGGCCGGATTCGTTCGGGCTCAATCCGTCCAAAACCTTCCGGGAGCCCGCCGGCCTCAGCCCTCTCCCCCACGACGAAGTCGACCCGTGCTCCGTGGGCGAGCCCCCGGGACCGAGGCCCGCTCCCGAAAGCGGCCCTCGGGCCGTCCCGCCGGCGGTTGCCACGGCCCCGAGGCCGGAAGCGCCACAGCCCTTGGAGGCCTCCGGGGCCATCGTTTCGCAGGTGTTCATGGACGCCGACCCCGTGGGCTCACTAACGTCTCCCCGGTGAAGCTCGCGGTGGAGGTCGTGGACTCGGTGGCACAGGTGCCGGCCGAGGACTGGGACCGCATGGTGGACCCGCTGGATGGCTCACCCTTCGTGGAGTGGCGCTTCTTGCGAAGTCTGGAACGAGCCGACACCGTGGAAGCCTCCACTGGGTGGATTCCGCGATTCGCACTCCTCAAGCGGGGCAACCGGGTGGTGGCCGCCTGCCCCGCCTACGTCAAGCTGCACTCCAAGGGGGAGTTCGTGTTCGACTTTGCCTGGGCAGATCTGGCCCAGCGCTTGGGGATCGACTACTACCCGAAGCTACTGGTCGGCATACCGTTCACCCCAGTCACCGGACCGCGCCTTCTCGTGGCTCCCGACGAGGATCCGGCCGTGATGCGCCGAACGCTGGCCGAGGTCCTGGTCGAAATGTGCGCGCAGATGGACTTGTCCAGCGTACACGTCAACTTCACCAATGAAGCCGAAGTCGAAGCGATGGAGCAAGCTGGCTTTCACCCGCGCCTCGGCATTCAGTATCACTGGCATCGGCACGGCGAGACGTCTTTCGAGGACTACCTTCAACGCTTCAAGAGCAAGAAGCGCAATCAACTCAAACGAGAGCTTCGCGAACCAGAAGTGCAGGGAGTCCGCATCGAAACCCTCGAAGGGGAGCAACTACGCGGCACCGCGGACTTGGCCTATCGGCTCTATCGAAGCACCGTGGACAAGTTCTTCTGGGGCCAGCGCTACCTGACGCGAAAGATCTTTCGGATCTGGACCGAGGAGTTCGCGGACCGGATGCGACTGGTCGTGGCCCGGCGCAGAGACGGCGAACCGGTGGCGGGCGCGGTGAACTTCGAAAAGGGCCGGCGCCTGTACGGCCGGTACTGGGGCTGCTTCGAGGAGCTTCGGCACCTGCACTTCAACGTGTGCTACTACCACGGCGTCCGGGATTGCTACGACCGGGGCCTCGACGTGTTCGAGCCTGGGGCCGGCGGCGACCACAAGCTGGTGCGCGGGTTCGAGCCGACCCTGATGCGCTCGGCCCACTACCTGCGGGATCCCCGCTTTTCCCAGCTGCTGGGACCCTACCTGGAGCGGGAGCGCCGCGCCGTGGCCCAAGAGCAGAGCGCCATGCTGGACGCCATGGGCTGGAATTCCGGTGGGGCTACTTCGCCTTCGTGAACAGCTGCAAGGCGTGGATGGGTCCTCCCACCCGGTCCCCCAGGGCGGCGTAGACCATCTGATGCTGTTCGATCATCGATTTGCCCTCGAAGGCCGGCGCCACCACGTCGGCCCGGAAGTGGTCGCCGGTGCCGGTCAGGTCCGACACGGTGGCGGTGGCCCCCGGGATCCCGTCTTCGATCAGCGTCTTCACTTCCTGCGGCTTCATCTGTGCCCTGTCTAGGACCGGAGTCGCGCCCTGTCGAGGCCTCTCGGAAACTTGATCATCCCCAGGCGCCCGCCTAGGTTCCGCCGGTGGGTTCCGAGCCCGCATCCCGTCCAGTGAACCTGGACCTGTTCGCGGAGGTGGACCGCCGGGCCCCGAGAGCCTCGGTCGATCGGGCCCCTTCCCGTTCTCGAAGGACGGACGAGAGCGCCCAAACCGGGGGGGCCCCGTCCGCCGCCGACCGGTCTGCCGGACCCACGTCGGGCGCTCCCGGGGCCATCCCGAGCCCCTTTGCCGACGGCAGCTCCCCCACCCCGGGCCGAGACCATGGGAAGAGCGCCGAGCCCCAGCCTGCGCCCCGATCCGCCGAGGCCGCGCCAGCTCCCTCCGGGCCGTCCTTCTTCGGGCGCCCGTTCCGGGAATTCGAGTATAGCGGCGGGGTCCATCTGGCCGACTCGGTCCTGTGGTGCGACGCGGACCGCAAACGCGATCTCTCGTTCATCTCCAGCGCCCACGTGGACGTGATGGGCAAGAACCGCCGCATCTTGAGCACCGACGAGACCCTCAAGATCCTCACCCGAGGCACGGGCCGAATCGATGCGCTCACGAGCCCATACCGTCGAAGCTTCACCTTGGGTCCGCTCGAGCTGGAGATGCACCCGTCTGGGCGCATGCTCGGGGCCGCCCAGCTGCTGGTGGTGCGAAACGGTCGGCGCATCCTCTACACGAACGATTTCCTCACCCAGCGTCTGGCCACGGCGGAGCGTGCCCACCCCCGGCCGGTAGACGTGGTCGCCCTGCCCGCCACCTTCGGCCAACCCAACCTGGTCTTCCCCCCGCGAGAGGAAGTGTTCGAGGATATCCGGGGGTTCATCGACCGCTCCTTCGAAGAGAAGGCAACCCCCGTCCTCGTGGTCCCGCCCTTGGGCCCGGCGCAAGAGCTCATGTACCTGCTGGGAAAGCGGGGTTACCGAATCCGCGCCCACCGCTCCATTTTCGATGTGGGCAAGATCTACATCCAGCTCGGTGTGAATTTGCTGAACGCCAAACGGCTGCAGGGGGCACCGGCACGGGACGAAGTGGTCCTCGTTCCCCCGATCCTGCGGCACTCTGCGCCGGTTCGGAAGATCAAGAATCCCCGCACCGCGTGGATCGGAGGCCGCGCGGTGGACCCGGGCCACGTCCATCGAACCCGGGTCGACGCCGCCTTTCCTTTCGGCGAGGCCCCCGACTTCCACGAACTCGTGGACTTCGTCGAGCAGTGCGATCCGAGCGAGGTCTACGTGACCACCGGAGAGGCCGAAGCCCTGGCTTCGCGCCTGGCCCACCGCGGCCGGCGGGTCCTGCCGCTCGTGCAGCCCGAGCAACTCGCCCTGTTCTGACCGCCGGGCGGTTTCGCGAAAGGCATTTCGTTCCCGTCAGGAGGAGGGCTCGAGCAGCCGGAGCAACGCCCAACGGGCCGCTTCGCTGCCCGCGTCCACCGGATCTTCCAGATCCGGGTCGAAGGACTCGGTCCCCACCCGCAC
>DAPKRQ010000191.1:0-2768 GCA_031800475.1 Myxococcales bacterium LLY-WYZ-16_1 | reverse complement strand
CTCGATGAGGACTGGGTCGGACTCGTTCCCCGCTTCGTCGAGCCCCGTCACGTACACCTGGGGGGTGTCCAAGTTCACCAGCTGAAGGTCCTCTCTGGGCCAGTCGCCCTGACCGTCGGGTGCCGTCGTGCCCAGCAAGTTTTGATTTTGGTCGTCGGCCCACGCGCGGAGCAACGTGGGCGTCGTCCCGCCGGCGAGCTCGAAGGTGTCCGCATCCAGCTTGTCGACCGGATCCAACCCGTCGGGCGGCCCCAGCTCGTAGAAGGCGACGCCGGACGGGATCGTGTACATGACGTTGCCGTTCGCGTCTTCCAGGTCTTCGGCGTCGGCGTTGCCGAGGGGGCTTCGGATGTAGCTCACCTGGTCTTGCTGCACCACGAGCGGGTCCGCCGTATTGTCCACCTCGATGGCCACATCGGGGCCGGAGAAGGTCGCCGTGGTGTTTCGGTTGCCCGCGATGTCCTGGATCTCGACCGTGGGCACGTAGACCCCGTCCGAGTGCTTCGTCGCGTCCACCACCACCGAGAAGGTGGCGGAGGTCTCGACGTCGGACGCCGTCGTCTGGAGCACGAAGTCCAGGGTGTCGGTGCCGTTGGAAGCGGTGAGCTTGGGCGCGAAGGCCGCGCCGTCCAGCGCCTCGGTGAAGCTCAGCGTCACCAAAATGGTGGTCCGGTCCTTCGCTTTCGTGACCTGGTTCAGGGGGTTGGTCTGGTCGGCCACGTAGATCCGGGACGCCTGGGCCACCTCCGGAGGAACGAAGTCCAGCACGATGGACGTGGACTCGGTCGCCTCGTTGCCGAAGGTGTCCCGGGCCGAGAGGACGATGGGGGTCGAGGCATCTGTCGGTGGGCTGGGTCGTGAGGGCGAAAGCGTGCAGGCGTACCGGGTTCCTCCCGTGGAGGCGCAGGCCATGGCGTCGCCGCCCAAGGTGGCGGTGACTTGGTCCAAGTGGGTATCTCGGGCCTCGAAGGTCACTTCCACCGTGTCGTCTTCGTTGGCGCGGCCCACTTCGGGAAGCACGGCGACGTCTTCGATGGTTGGGAACGTGGCGTCGACCTGCAGGGAGGCGTTCGGAATGGAGACGGGCCCCGAGTTCGAGACTTCGTCCGTCACGTCCACCGCGGTCAGCGTGTAGGTTCCGTCGGACACGCCTCCGCCGCCGACATCGAGCTCGAAGATCGCCTGATTGGAGGAGACGGGGCCCGGCGTGAACGCGGGATCTCCGCCGGGGCCCCAAACGAGGCTCGGGTTTTCAGCGATGGGCTCGTCGAAGGCCACCAGCAAGGACACCTGGGCGTTCGCGCCGGCCCGATTCGGGGTGAAGGTGGCGTTGGTCAAGTCCGGGACCCGGTCGTCCAAGAAGACGCTCGTGGACCGGGAGCTCACGTTCCCCGCTGCGTCCGTCACCGTGACGCGAACCGGATCGTTGACCTCTTCTCCCGCAGTGAACTGAGCCTGGGTGAGAACCACCGAACACTCGAAACGGCTCGAGCTCGGACGGGCGCAGGAGCTGGCGGGCACGATGCGCCCTGCGACTTCGATGTCGAGGTTCGACAGATCCGCGGGGACCTCGCTCAGATCGAATCCGAGCTCGTATTCATTGAACGGAGCTGTCTTTCCAAACCGCCTACCGGTGGAAGGTGCGGTGAAGTTCGTGATTTCGGGGTCGGTGGTGTCGATGTTCAGGGTGACGGAGCCGGCGGGATCGGGTCTCGCGATCCGCGCGTTGCCGGCGGCGTCCCGGACCGCGACTTCCAGCAGCTCCTTCGTGCCTTCGGAAGCCGTGGCCGTGACGGCATACTCGAAGGTCACGGTTTGGCCAAAGTAGCGCGGGGTCCGGACAGCCGGCATGGGGCCGTCCCATTGGGGTGTGGGTCGAAAGCTCGAGTCCAGGGCCTCGTTGGTGAGCACGTCCAGAAAGACCGTGTCTCCAGCCCGGGCCGCCCCTTGGCTCAACGTGATGGCCCGGATCTCCGGCGGCGCGAAATCGAAGATCACCTGAGTCTCGGCGCTGGCTCGGTTGCCCGCCTCGTCTTCCACCGTGGCCACCACCGAGAGGGCCTGTTCCAGGGCTGCGCCGCCGAGCTCTGTTCCATCCAGAGGAGCCGCGCTGGAGCAGCTCAACTCGAACGAGCCGGCGCCGCTTTCATCCACGCAGTCGTCCAGTGGGATATCGCCCACCCGAGCGCTGACCCGATCCACGAGGTCTTCTTCCAAAACGACTCGCACCCGCACCGTGTCTCCGATGCCGAGCCGCTCGGTGGAAGATTCCAGCGAGACCGAGATCGTGGGGGTGGTGGTGTCCACCGTGAAGCTCGGGGCCCCCGGAATCTCGTTCACCGGGATCCGAGCCGCATTGCCCACGAGATCCACGAGCTCGAGGGCCACGAGCTCGAAAGATTCGGTTCCGGTGAAGTCCTGCGACGTGATCACCCGGCGGTACTGGTAGCGGGTCCCATCGACCCGGGGGCCGTCCGCGAAGCCCGGATCGGCGCCGGCCCACTCGAACACCTGCGCGGGCGCGGTGGACGTGACCGCCAAGGGCTCGGTGGCGTTGAAGCTGAGGAAGATCTCCGTGTCCAACCGGGCGCTCGGCGGGCTGAAGCTCAGATCGGTGGCGCCCGGCGGGGTGGTGTCCAGAACGACGCGGGCCTCCAAGGGCTGGGTCTCGAACCCACCCCCCACCACCCTCGCCAAGACCCGGCGACTCCCCTCGCAGGCATCGGGCCCGGTGCCGGAGGCGTTCGAAGCGCAATCTTCGCGGGTTT
>DAPKRQ010000190.1:0-4334 GCA_031800475.1 Myxococcales bacterium LLY-WYZ-16_1 | reverse complement strand
GTCAGGATCGACAGGCCCCCCACGTGGGCCAGCGGAATCGACAGGAGCCATCGGTCATGGCTGCGCCACCCCAGGTTCGCCGCGCTGGCCCGGGCGGCGGCTCTCAGGCTCCGTTCGTCGAGGCACACCGCCTTCGGCGCCCCGGTGCTGCCCGAGGTGAACAGGGCCACCCGCTTGCGGTCGCCCTTCGGCCGCCGTTCGCCACGGGCGGTGGATGCGACGGGTCCCGGGGGCGGGGCGCCGGACCCGGGCTCCACCCGGTCGGGCACCTCCAACTCTCGAAACCCCACCTGATCGCGCAGCCGGGCCCGCTCGGGCTTCGGCGCCCGGGGATGGAGCAGGAAGAGGTCTCCCGGATGCAAGAGTCCGGCGAGGAGGGCCACCAGGTCGGCCGGGCGGGTCTGGACCGAAAGGCCGATGGGCTCGTGGGGCAAAAGGCCCTGGTCCCGTGCCCAGGCCTGGTAAAGCCGCGCGGCCAGATGGGCCGCCTGGCCCTGCGTGCACGCGCCTCGTGGCCCGACCCACAGGACGTGCTCGGCAAAGCGGCTCAGGTCCTCCCGGATCACGGCCGGAGGTCCTCGGTCTGGTTCGTTTCGACCGAGCCGTCCTGCACCGAGGCCTCGGTATCGAGAAACGAATGGGGAAACAGGCCGTGGACCTCTCCGGGTCGCTGAAGCGCCGCCGCCAGGTCGACCACCCCGCGAAAGCCGGGACCGATCTCGTAGCAGTGCGAAACGCACACCGGCACGCCCAGCCGCCGAGCCAGGTCGTGCCAGCGCATGCACTGCCGAAAACCTCCGAGCAGGGTGGGCTTCAGAACGAACCCGCCCAAAACCTCGGTGGCCTGATCGAAGCGAGCCGGATCGACCGCCACCAGCGACTCGTCCAGCGCCCAGGGGATCGGGCCAGCGGAAGGCAAGGCCACCGCCGCAGCCTTCACCGGCTCTTCGACCCACTCTGCCGCCGGCAAGCAAGCGACCACCCGTTCCTCCCAACCAGGCCCCAGGGTCCCGTTGGCGTCGAGCCGGAGGCGAACTCGGTCCAGCGGCACCCCGGTGGTTCGGGCTCCATGCTCCACCGCCTCCCGGTATCCCAGGAGCTGGTCTTTCAGATCACCTGCACCCGAGACTTTGAGCTTGAAGGTCCGGACCCCTTGCCGCAGCGCCACTCGGGTCCCGGTCGGCGCGGTGCGCGGGTCGTCCAGCAGCGACTGTACGGGGACCGGCTGGCCCGGAATGCCTCCCAGCACCTCCCTCAGTTCGAGGCCTTGCTCCCGGGCTGCGGCGGTCAAGATGGCTTGTTCCAGAGCGAACACCGCCGATGGCGGGGTGTCCTGGGGCAGCACGGGCCACACCCGCACGCCGTCCGGTTCGAGCACAACGGTGGAACCGGCCCAGGAACGCAGATAGTCGGCGACGTCCTCCGGACGGTCCGGGCTGTAGCCGGGCAGAGGCGCGGCCTCGCCTTCACCCACTGCACCCGACGCGGTCCGGACCCGGACCAGCCAGCTGGTGCGCTCCGTGAATGCGCCGTGGGCGTTTCGGGCCCGGCCCGAAACGGTGCGAGGCTGCATCTGGAAATCGACGATCCTCACGATGGCCCGGTCCCGGCGATGGCCAAAGCCCACAGCACGCCGAACATCAAGAGCATTTGGGCGGTGCCGCCGAGCAAAGGATTCAAGTCCCGACCCTCGAGCACCGTCAGCTGCCGAATGCGCAGCACCGCCGCGGGCAGGGTCAGCCAGGGAAGAGCGAGCCATGGCGCGCCTTCGCTCCAGGCAGCCCAAGCCGAAACCCCGTAGGCGGACGCAGCCAGAACCGCATACTCGGCCACGCAGAATTTTCGACCGAGCCGAACCGCCAGGGTCCGCTTGCCCACCGCCGCATCGGTGGCCCGATCCCGCAGGTTGTTGACGACGATGATGTTGGTCGCCCACGCCCCCACGGGCCAGGCCGCGGCGAAGACGAAGGGCGAGACCGAGAGGGCCTGCACGTAGTGGGTGCCGGCCACCGCCACGCCGCCGAAGAAGAGCAGCACGAACACGTCTCCGAGCCCGAGATACGCCAGGGAGTAGCGGGTGGCGGTGTAGAAGATGCCACTGGCCACCGACGCCAGGCCGATGGCCACCACCACCCAGCCACCGCGGGCCACCAGGTACACCCCCACCGCCATGGCGGCACCGAAGGCGAGCACCATGGCCCAGCGCATGGCCCGGGGGGACACCATGCCGGCCGCCACCGCCCGGGTCGGCCCGAGCCGGTCTTCCGTGTCGGCGCCCTGCTCGTAATCGAACACGTCGTTGGCGAAGTTGGTGCCGACCTGGATCGCGAGCCCACCGGCCAGGGCCGCCAGCCAGGGCCCCAGGGCAAAGGCCCCCGCTTGCCAGGCGGTGGCCCCGCCCACCAGCACCGGCACGGCAGCCGCAGGCAGGGTCTTGGGGCGAGCGGCCACCCACCAGGCCGAAAACCGAGACGACCGCCGGGTGGCGCCGGCATCCTCCGCCGCGCGCGCCGGGGCACCCGGGTCCGGGCGGGCGCCGGCCGACTCACCGCCCACCCCGCACCTCCGCGGCCGCCGCCTCGAACGCCCGACCGGCCTGGGCCGCGCCGTCGGCGGGAACGTCGATCTGGAGCACCGTCACCCGGGGCGCGGCGAAGGCCCGGGCGAGGGCCTTTTCGAGGCCGTCCCGATCGCTCACCGGGCACACGTCCACCGAAAAGACTTCGGAGAGTCCGCGGAACGACTTGCGGTGGGGGGTCACGAAGTGGGCCATCAGCCCGGGGGACGCGGTGCGGGCCAGGGGCAGCTCGTCGAAGATCCGGCCGCCCCCGTTGTGGATCACCGCCAGGACCAGCGGTCGACCGGAACCGGCCACCGCCTGGGCGGCCGCTTCGAGCCCGGACAGGTCGTGCAGGAAGGATACGTCCCCCAAAAGCGCCAGCGTCGGCCCCTTCGCCCGGGATGCGGCCCCCGCCGCGCCCGAAACCAGCCCGTCGATCCCGTTGAGCCCCCGCTGGTGCAGCACCCGGAGGGAGCGGTCCGTGGCGGGCGCGAAGCGGTCCACCGACCGGATCGCCAGGCTGTTGCCGAGGACGAGGGTGGCTGCGGGCGGAAGGTGTTCCAGGATCGTGCGTGCCGCGCCGGCTTCGGTGAACCCGGGGTCTCGGGCCGTGCGCCACAGGGCCTGGTCTCGGTCGCGCAGCGTCTCGAAGGCCTGGCGCCGGTCGGCGGTCGCAGGGCGACAGCGATCCGCCAGCTGTCGAAGGGCGTCGGCCGGGTCGCCCACCAGGGCCCAGCCTTCGAGCCCGGTCGGATCCATCACACCGTGGGGATGAAGCCCGACCCGGACGTGGGCGGTTTCGATCACATGCTGCAGGCTCCTGGACGCGGGCCATGCCCCCAACAGCACGACCAGATCCGGCTGCCGATGCCGAAGGGGCCAGGCGAAACCATCGTGGCCCGGGGGACCTCCGTGGCGCAGGCCGCTGGCCGTCTCGGCCGCCAAAACGGCGCCGGTGTGGCGGGTGAAGCGCTCCACCTCGGCGACGGGTGCCGGACCGCCGATGTGGGGACCGGCCACCAGCCACGGATGCTCGGCCGCATCGATCCGGGCCGCAACTTCGACCAGCTCGTTTGGATCGAAAGTGGACCGGGCACCCACGCACCGAAACGGCCGCTCCAACCGGGCCTGGACCTCACCGGCCAGCTCGGCCTCCGCCTCGTCCCGCGGCTCGGCGGGCTCCAGGGGCTTTCGGCAAGGTGCGTTGACATGGACCGGGCCGGGCACGTGCAGGCTCGCGTGCACCGCTTGGACGGCCTTTCGGATAACGCCCCCCACCCCCGCCCGATCGGCCATGCCGAGTTCGAAGTCGGCCCGGACGTGGGGTTGAAACAGATGCCGCTGGTCCATGGTCTGGGGCGCGCCGGCCCCCTGAAGCTCTGGGGGGCGGTCCGCCGTCACCACGATCAGAGGCAAATGAGCGTACGAAGCCTCGAGAACGGCGGGCAGATCGTGGGCTCCTGCGGAGCCCGAGGTTCGCACCAGCACGGACGGGCGGCCGGTGACGCGCGCCTGCCCCAAGGCGAAGAAGGCCGCCGAGCGCTCGTCGTACAGGGTGTGAATGTCCAGTGCAGGCTCGTGAACCGCTGCCGCCACCAGCGGGGTCGATCGGGAGCCAGGGCTGGCCACCACATCGGTGACTCCCGCTCGGCTCAGTGCCCCGAAAAAACCTCGAAACCAAGCGGTCTGGAGGGCCTCAGCCCGCATGGGCCACCTCGAGCCCGAACGCGGCCCGCACGGCCCGTTCCTTGAGGGCGGTCTCCTCGAATTCGGC
>DAPKRQ010000189.1:0-22022 GCA_031800475.1 Myxococcales bacterium LLY-WYZ-16_1 | reverse complement strand
CAGCGGCGCGGGTGCGCCTCCCGGGGACTCGATGCCTCTGGATGCAATCTATATCGATGAGACGTTTCCGGTGACCAACACGTGGCAGACCCGCTGCACGGTGGTATTCAACAGCTCGGAATCGGACAATCTCTTGAAGTTCGGCCACATCTTCGGCGAGCCGGAGTACCTCGTCGACAATATTCACATTCAATGAGGTGCCCATGTTCAGGCGAACGCTACTTTCGACCACCATCATGCTGGGGCTCGTTTGTTGCGAGCAGGAGCCCGGAGGGCTGGACGATGGCGTAGGCAGCGGGGGGACTCCAGAGCTCGAATTTTGCGACAGTTTCTATTGGAGCAAGGATGGAGGTACTTTGGATATGCCCCGTCGCCGAGTATGGGAAGGAAGATGTGCCAAGGGAGCAATCTGTGGAGCAGGGCTCGGCTACTTTGTTTGTCCTCCCGCTGAGGTCCCGGATAACCATTTGTTTCCAGCGAACACAGACTATTTGACGCTCCATCCCACATACCCAGCATGCGATGGATCTGGCGAAGATGGCTGCTCCTTGTGTTTTCTCGAACCCGGCTGCCCGAGCCCCGGGGGACGCTGCGTGTATGCCTTCCCCCTGGTTGCTTCACCTCAAAGTGTCTGTGGGGAGCAAGGCTGCTTGACCTACTGTGGGTGCGACGGAGAAACGTACGAGGGCCTTCCGACTCAACCCTTTCGACACCCAGGACCTTGCGCTGCATCCAATTGAGGTGCCTTCCACCTACCATCGGGAGCCGAAGGTGGCTCTCGGAAATGGTCACGCTCGGGCGGGCTCGGCCCCGCGCGATTGGGTCTGGCCTCCCTTCACCCGAAGAGAACTGGGCATGAGTCCGGGCCCCGGTTTCCCCCGGCTTCGGTCGAGGAGCGGATGCCACCGAGCCCCGGGATCCCAGCTTCGGGGTGAAACCCGGAGGGAACTCGAGGAAAGGAGCGAGACCGGAGATCATGACAAGCATTCCTGGGGATCACCGCACTCCGGTCGCTCACCAAGGGTTCCCTCATGCTGTCTATCCCGCCGATGCCGCCAATCCGGAGGGTCAAAATCGTCAAGCCAACTGAGACAGTGATTGACGATATCTGGGCCAAATCGACAAGCTGCCGTCATTGAAGCTGGACGACACTGACAAGGGCATACTCGCATGCCTTGGGCGAACGGAGGAACTCAGTGCAACCCGGTTGGCGCAAGAGGTCGGGCTCTCGAGGCAGGCGGTACAGGCTCGTTTAAAGCGCCTCGTGGACTCGGGTCAGGTCGTCCGCACGGGTCGAGCCCGGGCGACACGGTATTCGCTGGCGTCGCTCGAGTGGAGCCGCAGGTTTCCACTCCGCGGCCTCGAAGAGCACAAGGTGCACGACTGTCTGGAGGCGGAGTTCGAGCCTCTCCGGAGCCTGGATGTCAAGGCGTCCCGACTAGTCCACTACGCCCTCACGGAGATGGTCAACAACGCCATCGACCACTCGGATGGAAGCACCGTTCTCGTGAAAGTAGAAATGCGTCATCGGAAGCTTCTCCTCGAAGTCCAAGACGATGGTGTAGGTGTCTACGCCAAGGTACGAGAGCACTTGAAGCTGGCCGATGAACTGGAGGCTCTCCAAGAGATCTCGAAGGGAAAGACCACCACGGATCCCGAACGCCACTCGGGCGAAGGCATCTTCTTCACATCGAAGTGCGTGACTCACTTCCGATTGGAGAGCGGAAGAACCAGGTGGTGGGTCGACAATGAGCGCTCGGATATGACGGTCCAATCGCTCGATCCCCCGCGTGGGGGAACGCGGGTTGTGATGGAGATCGATTTGAATGCCCCTATCGACGTTCGTCAGGTGTTCGAGGCGTACACCGAAGGCTTCGACTTCGTTAAAACGCGGACGGTCGTGAAGCTGTTTGCAGCGGGAACGAGCTTCGTGTCGAGATCCCAGGCCAAACGCTTGATGGAAGGGCTGGAACGATTCGAAGAGATCGTTCTGGATTTCGCAGGGGTGGAGTTCGTGGGTCAGGGCTTCGCGGACGAGGTGTTCCGAGTGTGGGCACACGCCCATCCGGACCACCGTGTCCTCGCCGAGAACATGAACGACGAGGTCGAGTTCATCGTCCGCCGCGCAGCGCCCAAAGAGCGGGTGGACTGACCGCAGGTCCCGTTCGCAATCGGCGGTTCCGATCTGCATGACTGAAAGTGCGTATTTCGGCCGTCGTGATCACCTGGATCGGCTCGCATGATACCGCCACCAAGAGCGCTTGTTTTGGGCCTAGCCTGGCAACAGCTCGGCTGCGGCGACTTGGCCAAAGCGCCGAAGCACCGCCTTGTCTTCCCGCAGCGCGGCGTGCAGCCGATCCAGATCGATCGACGCGTACATGTGCGCCAAGACGTTGCGAAGTACAGCCCACGCTGCGAGCTGCGCCGGGTCCTCGGTGGTGATGAGCCCCGCCGACGATGATGCTGTAGCAGCCTCTCGAAGAGATCCAGCTGCGCCTCACCCACGAAGCCACCGGTCGCGCAAAGCGCCGCGCATGCGCCGCCACACGGGCTCGAAGCCCGCCCATTCGCTGCTCCACCGAGCGACGCGTTCGATCCGGGTCTTCTCGTCCCGCGCGTACAGGAGGACGGCGTCCCGCAGCACGTTGGCTTTGAACCGGGGCGTGGCGCCGTCGAGCAGCCGAACGTCGACTTCGTGGTCGGCGTGCGCGCTCTCCGCCAGGCGGGCCTCGAGCTGACGGAGCTCCGTCTCGCGCGAAGCCGAGGGCTCTTCGAACGACACCGCGACGTCGAGGTCCGCCGAGGGCTCGTCGCGTGCCGCCGACCCGAACAGGAACGCCACAGCGATGCCGGACGTCGTCGCGACGACATCGCGCGCGCTCGCGATGAACGCCGCGCGTTCGTCCGCCGTCAGTCGGCGACGATGAAGGGCAAGGCCACCCCCGGCGTCGCGCTATCGGATGCGATTGGTGCCGACAACGGCGACGGTGGAGGTCGCCCGCAGTAGCGCACCTGATTCTGCTTCGGAAATGGGATGAGCCGCTGGCCGAAGAACGGCTGGTCGAATGTCGACCCCCGAAGCCGGAATCGAAACCGATCACGAACACGAACGGGGAGCGGCGAGCGGCAACGATCCTCGGCCGTTCAGCGTATCCATTCGGCGGGCGGGATAGACAGCACAAAGGTACCCTAGATCAGCGACCGGGGCGGATGGCTGCCCCGGAGTGTTTGTCATAATCTCCGTTCTCGCTCCTTTCCTCGAGTTGCCTCCGGGTCCCCCCCCCCAGGGCTCGGATAAGGGAGGTGCGCGTGCGGAACCAACGCCAGCAGCGTCGAGCCGGGCTCGGGACGGCCGCGGCTTCGAACGCGCTGCTTCGTTCACCTCACCCGACGAGCGCACAGCATGGGCTTCGATGGAGCTCGGCCTCTCGGTTCCATCGAACGCTCAGCCGCCCTCCGTTCGGTCCTTCCCTTCGCCGGAACCGTCCTGGAGCGGGTCGTCTGAAATGCCCCGTTCCACATGGACCGTGACGAGCTCCTTCGACGCGAACAGCGCCGCAGGACTCACGACGGGTTCGCTTCGAGGGACAGCTCCCTCGTAGCGACTGCGAGCGAGCCGTCGTGCTACCGGCCCATCGAGGTCGTAGTCGCCGAAGCGCTTCTTTCGACTCAGACGAATGCCCGCCCCTCGAGCATATATCTTGTAGACGAGCTCCGAGCAGTACAGGCGATCATCGGACCAGGCGAAACGAAAATCGTAGCGCTTGCCTCGAAAGCCTTCGGCCACCCGACGCATGGCGGCAAGGACCGCCTTCGAAAGTCGTCGGTCCCGATCGACCAAGCGCTTCACCACGAAGTGCCTCGATCGCCCTCGAGCCACCCATCGGTCGAAGGGCGTGGACCGCACCCGTCCCGCCGCCTCGAACACCCTGGGCTCGCCGTTTTCGAAGTGAACGATCCCCACGTGGGTGTATGGGCTGTCGGTCAGCGTCCGGATGGCCTCGCTCTGCGCCGACCGCGAGACCTGGAACACCACGTCACCTCGACGGAGTCGAAAATCCAGCCTCTCTCGGGCCTGGGTCTCGGCGGGCAGACCGGCCGCCATCGACGCGAGCCAGAGGCCCATGCACCCGGCCCGCCCGACCTTTCTGCAAACGTCCCCGATCGATGCCCGGCTCAACTCGACGGCCTCTTTCCCCGCGCGACCTGCGTTTCCCGGAGCCCGTATCCCCAAGCCCGGCTCTCGAACTCCGGGCCGAGGTGGAAGGTCCACCCGGGGTGCGCAGCCTGTCACGGCCGGATCGCCACATCCAGGGTACCGACCCTGCGGGAGGAGCGAAGGGCCTGGATCACCGGCTCGGCCACGTCGCGCGGATCGAGGAACTCGGCCGGATCGTAGGGCTTTTCTTCGAGGGCCCGGACCCGCTCTTGCATCGGGGTGGCGACCCGTCCGGGATAGACCCCGATCACCCGGACCCCATGGGCCCGCTCTTCTTCCCGCAGCCCTTCGGTCAGGGACTTCATGGCGTGTTTGGCGGCGGCATAGGGCACCCACGTGGCCGAGGTTCGCTGCCCGGCCCCGGAGTTCACGAACACCACCTGTCCCTGGCGGCGACGGAGTCCCGGCAGCAGGATTTGGGTGAGCCGAAGGGGTGCCCGGTAGTGAAGCTGCAGGTTGCGGTCGACCGCTTCCATCGACGCGCTGGCCACTGGGGCCAGGTCGACGACCCCCGCCGCGTGGACCAGCACGTCCAACTCTTCCGGCAGCCGAGAACTGGCACGCCGCTCACATTCCACGTCGTCCATCAGATCGATGGCGATGCCGCGGACCCGGGCCCCCTGCGAACCGGCCACCTGCTCCATTCGAGCGAGCCGTTCCTCGTCCCTTCCGATGACGAAGACCTCGAGACCGAGCGCCGCCAGACCGAGGGCGATTTCGCGGCCGATGCCGCTGGAGCCGCCGGTCACCACGGCCCGCTCCATGGGCGGGTTCATGCCCCGAAAGGAGCCTGGCTACCGGCCAGCGGTCAAGACGAGGGCTGGGAGGACGGATCCGCCAGGGCCGGCGCTCCGGGCGCCGATGCGGGCGCGCGCTGCGGGCCGACCCCAAGGATCCGCCCCAAGACGATGACCGCCGGGGCCACGAACGCCGAGGCCAGGGCGCCCATCTTCGCAGCCCCTTGCAGAGTCGGGTCGGTGAAGGCCACGCCCGCCACGAACAGGGCGACGGTGAGGCCCAGTCCCGCGGTCAGGGCCGCACAGAGCAGGCTCCGTAGGTCCATTCCCTCCGGCAACCGGGCCCCGAACCGGTCCGCCACCCACGAAAAGGTGAAGATGCCGAAGGTCTTGCCGGCGACCAAACCGAACAAGACCGCGAAGGTGGCGTTGCCCACGGCGCTGAACGCCACCCCGGCGTTGGCGAGCCCGAATCCGAACAGGCCCACGTCCACCGGCAGCTTGAAGGCGTGCTCGAACCGGTTGAGGGTGTCCGTTTGGTTTTGGGACCCGGCGAACAGGCCGTAGTCCCGCTCGGCGCTGGGCATGAACGGCACCACCGCGACCAGGGCCAAGGCCGGGTGCAGGTGGGCCGAGTACAATCCGAACCAGCTGAGAAAACCTGGACCGAGCAAATAGGGACGGTAGTCGACCACGCGGTATCGGCGAAGGCCCCAAGCTCCGACCATGGCCAGCCCGACCAAGACCAGATAGGCGGGCTGCACCGGGTGGGCCGGATCCGGATAGAACACGGCGATGATGGCGAGCCCGAGTCCGTCGTCGGCCACGGCCAGCAACAACAGGTATTTCACCGCCGGGTGCTGCGCCCCGAAGACGATCCGGGCCACCAGCCAAGCCAACGCGATGTCGGTGGCCGTGGGGATGCCCCAGCCGTTGACGATGCCCGGGTCGCCGGTGAGGCCGACCCAGAGAAAATACGCACCGACCGGTCCGAGCACCCCACCCAAGGTCCCGAACAGAGGGTTCACCGCCTTTTTCGGCGGATTCAGGTCGCCGCCCGGCAGAGCGGCCTCGGTGATCTCCTTGGCCGCCAGCCCGAAGAACAACACCATGAAGATGTCGTTCATCACGAAGTGCACGTTGATCGGGTGGTGATGCCCGAACGGAGAGTAGTGCACGAAGGCGTCATACGTGTGGGGCGCTCCGTTCGCGAGGGCCACCGCGGCCACCACCCCCAAGATCAGGGGGATGGAAAATTCCTGCAGGATCCGGACGAGTTTCGTGTTCGCGTGCGTGGACATGGTCTGAAGCCTTTCGGACCGGGGAGCCCGGCGAGGTCCCGTCCCGGGCGGGCAGCCGCTCCTCGGGCCAGAACGAAGCTCGTGCAGACCGACTGAAGCGCCCGCAGAGCGGTTCGGATCGGTCGACCGTCGGACCGGGCTGGAATTTGTGGGTCGTTTCCGCTGTCATGGGGCCCGTGGAATTCTTCATCTTGGCGGTCCAAGTGGCCACGTGGGTCATCCTCATCGACGCGATCAGCAGCTGGGTCGTGGGTCCCGACAGCTTTCCGAGAAACCTGACGGCCCAGCTCACCGAACCGCTGTACCGTCCCATTCGGTCGGTCCTCGACCCGCAGAAGATGGGTGGCCTCGATCTTTCACCAATGGTGGCGATCGTGGCCCTTCAGCTGGTGGCGCAAGCCGTGGCTCGTTCTGTCGGCTGAGTCGGTGGCACGCTTTTATTTCGACTTTCTATCGCCCTATTCCCACCTGGCGAGCCAGCGACTCGCCGCCCATCCGGAGCTGGCGGACGCGGAACCGATCCCGGTGGTTTTGGGAACCATCTTGAGTCACTACGACGCCCAGGGCCCCGGTGAAGTCCCCGCCCGAAGGCGTGCGGGGCTTCGGGACGTGCTCCTGCTGGCGGCCCACCACGGCCTGCCCTTTCGCGGGCCGCCGAAACACCCTTTCAACTCGGTTCCAGCGCTCCGGCTCGTCGGAGCCTTGGCCCCAAAGACCCGTCTGGCTTTCGTGCAAGCGGCCTTTCGAGCGGCGTGGGTCGAGGGTCGCGACCTGTCGGACTTCGCGGTGCTGAGGGACTGCCTGTCGGAAGTGGGCGTCAGCGACGTGGATCCGGAAGAAGCCGCCACCGACCGGGCACGCCGGGCCGAGCTCAAAGCTCAGACCCGGGCCTTTATCGACGCGGGAGGTGTGGGGGTTCCCACCTTCGAGGTCCAGGGCGTGATGTTCTTCGGCCAGGATCGGATGGACCTGGCCTGCCGGTACGCCCGGGGCGAGCTGACCTTCGACCCCGAGGTGCTGGAGCGCCTGCTCGGCCGCCCGCAGCCCGAGCGGATCCGCTGATCACATCTCCAACAGGATACGCTGCGGGTTTTCCACGAGCTCCTTCAAGCGCACCAAGAACGACACCGCCCCTTTGCCGTCGACGATGCGGTGATCGTAGCTGAGCGCCACGTACATCATGGGCGCTGGCACAACCTGACCCTCCTTGACCACAGGGCGCTGTTGAATGGCGTGCATTCCGAGGATTCCACTCTGTGGTGGATTGATGATGGGAGTCGACAGCAATGAGCCATACACCCCTCCGTTACTGATGGTGAAGGTGCCGCCTTGGAGTTCTTCCACGTTGAGGCGGTTACTCTGGGCCCGCTCTGCGAAGTCGGCGATGGTCTTTTCGACCTGGGCGAAGCTCGAACGCTCGGCGTTTCGGATCACCGGGACGACCAAGCCCTTTCCCCCGCCCACGGCCACACCGATGTCGTAGTAGTCGTGGTAGACCAGTTGGTCGTCCTCGATGGAGGCGTTTATCTCCGGAAACTCCTTCAATGCCTCCACCGACGCCTTCACGAAAAAGGACATGAAGCCGAGCTTGATTCCGTGGCGCTTCACGAACTCGTCTTGATGCTTCTTTCGAAGGGCCATCACGGCCGACATGTCGACCTCGTTGAAGGTGCTGAGCACCGCCATCTCCGACTGGCTTTGAACCAATCGCTGAGCGATGCGCCGTCGCATGGGCGTCATGGGCACCCGTTCGACCTGCCGGGAGCCCTCGGTGGGCTCGGCACGGACGTACCGGCGGATGTCTTCGGCCTGAATCCGCCCCCCCGGGCCAGTGCCCTCCAACCTGTCCAGGGGGAGGTCGTGCTCGCGCATCAATCTCCGCACGGACGGCGAAGCGTGCACCAAAGCCGCCTGGCCGTTCGCGCTCGCAGCTGGCTCCGGCGGTGGTGTCGCCCGGGCCGGCCGGCTGGCCCGCGCAGGCGTGGGCCGGGGCGTTGCATCGACAGCCCCACCGGCCGAACCCTTTGCGGTCTGGGGCTTCGCCGCGGTTTCGGTTCGAGGGGGCTCGGCCTTGGGTTCCGCGGAACGGGTTTCGGTCCGCGGCGCCTCGCCCGAAGCGTTGGCCGAAGCCAAGGGGCGTGCCCCCGCTGCGTCGTCAGCTCCCGAGTCCGGTCTATCGGCGCTTTCGGCCATGGTTCCGATCACTTCGCCGACTTCGGCCATTTCGCCGGCCGGCTTCAGGATCTTTTGGATTCGCCCCGCTACTGGGGCAACGACCTCGACGTTGGCCTTGTCGGTCTCGATCAGAGCCACCGCTTCGTCGGTGTCCGCCCATGCGCCCTCTTCCTTCAGCCATTCGACGACGGTCACCTCGGTGATCGATTCGCCCGCCGGCGGAACTTTCAGCTCGACTGCCATGATTCTTCGTTTACCTCTTTCTTCACCGGCTGAAGGCTTCCTGCAGCAACTTCTCTTGCTCGATCTTGTGAGCGGCAGCCGACCCCGTGGCCGGGCTGGCAGACGCCTTGCGACTCACGCATCGGAACGGGTACTTGCCGAACCACGAATCTCCGGTTCGCATCCAGAAAAATGGCCACGCGCCCATGTTTCGAGGTTCTTCCTGCACCCACACCACCTCGACACCATCCGGATACGGCGACAAGACCTGTTCGAGCAGACCATCGTCGAAAGGATGGAGTTGCTCGACGCGCACGATCGCCACGTCGTCGATCGATTCGCTCTCCCGCCGCTCCAGCAGTTCGTAGTAGAACTTCCCCGACACGAGCAGGACCCGCCGCACCTTCGCGGGGTCCACTTCGGCCCCCTCCGGAATGATTCGCTGAAAGCGCCCCTCGCAAATCTCCTTCCATTCCGACACCGCGCGGGGGTGCCTCAGCAGGCTCTTCGGAGACATCACGACCAAAGGCTTTCGATAGGGCCGAGCCACCTGACGCCGCAAGCAGTGAAAGATTTGGGCAGGGGTCGTCAGGTTTACGACCTGTATGTTGTCGTCAGCCGCAGCGGTCAAGAATCGCTCGAGTCGGGCCGAAGAGTGTTCGGGGCCCTGACCCTCGAAGCCGTGAGGCAACAGGAGCACCAAACCGCTCAACCGGTTCCACTTGTCCTCACCGCTGGTGATGAACTGGTCGATGATCACTTGGGCCCCGTTCGCAAAGTCACCGAACTGGGCTTCCCAGGCCACCAGCGCTTCCGGAAAATCCAGGCTGTAGCCGTAGTCGAACGCCAGGACGCCCGTCTCGGACAACGGACTGTTGTATATTTCGAACTGACCCTGCACCTCGTCCAAATGGCCGAGCGGCCGATACTTTTCGCCCGTTTCGTAGTCGTGCAGGACAGCATGGCGGTGGGAGAAGGTGCCTCGCTCGGAATCTTGCCCGCTGATCCGCACCCGCGCTCCGTCGGTCAACAAGGTGGCGAAGGCCAAGGCTTCGCCCGCTGCCCAATCGAGCGGTCGCGTCCCCGCGACCATCTCTTCTCGCTGAGAGAACAGCCGCTTGAACTTGGGGTGCGGCGTGAAATGGGAAGGCAGCTCGTGGAGCTTTGCCAACAGTCGCTTGGCGCGCTCTTCGGGCACCGGGGCATAAGTCTCCGGTACAGAGGTGTCTTCCCCTCCGCTGTAATACTTCCAGATTCCCTGCCCATAGGTCAGGTCGCGGGTATCGTAGTCTTCGGCCCGGGCCTCGTCGAGTTCCTGCTCGAGCACCCGACGGCGCTGGACTGCGATGTCTTCGGCCTGTGCTTGGTCGACCGCTCCCAGCGCGAGGATGTTGTCGAGGTACGCCTCGCGCACCGTCTTTCGCTTGCGGATGTGCTTGTACAGCAGGGGTTGGGTGAAGGCCGGCTCGTCTCCTTCGTTGTGCCCGTGCCGCCGGTAGCAGTACATGTCGATGACCACGTCCCGGTGAAACTCGGAGCGAAACTCCATGGCCAGGTGAATCGCCTGGGCCACCGCCTCCGGATCCTCTCCATTCACGTGAATGATCGGGATCTGTAGCATCTTGGCCACGTCCGTGGCGTACGGCGTGGAACGACCATCGCGCGGGTCCGTGGTGAACCCCACCTGGTTGTTGACGATGATGTGGAGCGTTCCGCCGGTGTGGTAGCCCGGCAGCTCGCTCATGTTGAGACTCTCCTGCACCACGCCCTGCCCGGCGAAGCTTGCGTCGCCGTGAATACAGACCCCCAAGCAGCGGCGGCGCTCTTCGTCGGCGTAGCGATCCTGCTTGGCGCGGACCCGTCCCATCACCACCGGAGTGACGAATTCCAGGTGGCTGGGGTTGAAGCACAACGAAAGGTGCACCTTGTGTCCCACTTGGGTGATCCGGTCCGAGCTGAAGCCCAGGTGGTACTTCACGTCTCCTCGGCCTTGCTTTCGGTCGGCCTCGGCGTCGTCGAACTCGCGGAAGATCTGACGGGGACTCTTGCCCAAAATGTTGGCGAGCACGTTCAGGCGGCCGCGATGGGCCATTCCGATGACGACCTCGTCGATCCCGCGGGTTCCGGCGTCCTCGATGGCCAGGTCCAACAGCGGGATCAGGGACTCGGCCCCTTCGAGTGAAAACCGCTTCGCGCCGATGAATTTCTTGTGAATGAACTGCTCGAAAATCTCTCCATCGGTCAGCTTGGTCAGGATGCGGACCTGTTCCTCCGGCGAGAGCTCCCTGGTATTTTGGGTGCTCTCCATCTTCTCTTGAAGCCACATCTTCACCCGCAAGTCGTCGATGTGCATGAACTGCACGCCGATGCTTCTGCAGTACGTGTTGCGAAGGTGGGTGAGGATGTCCCGCAGCGTCATGGTGGGACGCCCCGGGATGGTGGCGGACGAGAATGCCTGGTCCAGGTCTTCTGGCCCAAAGCCGTAGTACGCCGGATTGAGCTCGGGATAGACCTCTTTGGGCAGGCCCAGCGGGTCCAGGTCGGCGAGCAGATGCCCGCGAACCCGATAGGCTCGGATCAACTGGTCGACCCGGTCCTGGCGGCTGCTGCTTTCGCGCAAGCGGCGCGACAGCATCCGAATGATGCCTCGGGCGATGCCGCTTTGCCGGTCGATGAGGTCCAAGAGGTCCGCACCACGGATCCGCAGCAGCTCGACCCGCTCTTTCGCCACGATGTCCGCGGAGCGGGGCTGCGCGTCGAACACCGCCATCTCTCCGAAGACTTCGCCAGCACCCAGTTCGGCGAAGAATCGGCCCTCCCGGCGGACCTGGACCTTTCCCTGGGTGACGACGAACAGATCTTGGCCCGGGTCCCCTTCGCGGACGACCACTTCGCCGGCCTGTACGGTCAGCTCGTGAGCCAGCTCGGAAATCGCCGCCAGCTCCGGGTCGGCGAGCTCCCGAAACAGGGGCAGGCTTCGCAAAAAGGCGATCCGCTCCGCGTCGGGGGCGCCCGAGGGCCGGCGCGCGACCACCGTGTGGCTGCGCGCCGGAATCGATGCCGCCGCCGAGCCCCCTGCCGGGTTGAAGATGCTGTGGGGAATGAAGCTCGGACCGAGCTGCACCTCGCCCTCCATCTCCGCATCCATGGCCCGGAACACTTCGCGCCAATTCTCGGCGACCGATTCGGGGTCTTCTCGGTATCTTGCATAGAGCGTCTCGACGAACGGCAGGCTTTGGCTGTCGAGATCACCCAGTCCGGATGCCATCGCCGCCCCTTTAACCCGTCGGTGTGAGCCGCTCAACCGAGTTGCCGGGCTCCATTTGTCGATGCGTGGCGACCGGACCTGAGTTAGGGTCCGCCCATGCGTACTTTGGCCCTCTTCATGACCGTGTCCGTGGTCGGTGCCGGCTGCGTGCAGCCGGACCCCGATGCAAGCCCCGAAGAAGGCGCCCGAAAGGCGCCGGCGAAGAAGGCGGCCCCTGCGAAGAAAACCGGCGAAGCCGACACACCGGCGGGCACGCCGTCCCCCGACGGCGATCACTTCGACCCCCCACAGAACGTGGCTGCGCCTCCCGAGGACGCCACCACCACCGACTCCGGCCTGGCCTACAAGATGTTGGAAAAGGGAGAGGGAGACATTCAGCCCGGCCCCAACGACCGGGTCACGGTGCACTACACGGGCTGGACCACCGATGGAAAGATGTTCGACAGCAGCCACAAACGGGGCCGGCCAGCGACGTTTGGGCTCAACCAGGTGATCGAGGGGTGGACGGAAGGCCTACAGAAGCTGGCGGTCGGGGACCGAGCTCGGCTGTGGATCCCGGAAGCCTTGGCCTACAAGGGTAAGCCCGGTCGACCGCAGGGCATGTTGGTGTTCGACGTGGAGCTGCTGAAGGTGCAAAAGGCGCCACGGGCGCCCGAAGACGTGGCTGCGCCGCCGGCCGGCGCCCAAAAGACCGACTCCGGGCTGGCGTACAAGGTGTTGGAGTCGGGAGCCGACGAGGGCGAAAAGCCCGGGCCCACCAGCCGGGTCAAGGTGCACTACAGCGGATGGACCACCGACGGGAAGATGTTCGACAGCTCGCGGGTTCGAGGTCAGCCGGCTACGTTTCCGCTGAATGGAGTCATCAAGGGATGGACCGAGGGGCTTCAGCTGATGAAGGAGGGTGCGACCTACCGCTTCTGGATTCCCGCGGAGCTCGCCTACGAAAACCGCCCGGGACGGCCCCAGGGCACCCTGGTGTTCGACGTGGAGCTCCTCGAGGTCGTATCGAACTGAGCCGGGTTGGTTTCCGCGCAGACGGAGACCTACGCCCGTGAAGCGCTGGCTCGCGGGTGCGTTCGCGGTGGCGTTGGGGGCCCTCGTGGTCCTCCTTCCGCCGCCTCCCACCGACAACTCGGTCGACAGCCTGCTGCTGGGTCAGACCGAATCGGTCCGGGCCTTTCGGGAGTTCCGAAAGCGGTTCTCGGAAGAGGACGTGCTGGTGGTCCAGCTCACCAGCACGTCGACCGAGGCTCGGGTCCGAGCCATCGAGGCGTGGACGCGGCGCCTCCGCCGAAATCCAGCGGTCCGGCAGGTGGTCAGCGCCGCCACCGCGTACGGGTCGGCGCTCGATGTGCTCGCGGACCCGAACCTGGACGACGACGCGGCCCTCGAACAGCTCGACGCCCCGGTGAACCACAGTCTGCGCCTGTTCCAGGGCGAACGCGCCCACCTGTTCGCTTTCACCCGGGTGGGCACCTCGACCGCCCGAGATGCGCTGGTCCAGGACCTGCACGACGAACCCCGAGGTCCCGTCCAGGTCCGGGCCGCCGGCAGCACCGTGTTGAACGCTCGCCTGGACCAGGAGGGCCGTCAGATCGAACGGCGCAGCCTGCCGCTGGTGGGCCTTTTGGCCCTGACGGTCCTCGCGCTGAGCTTGCGCCGTCCGCTCCGGGTCCTGGCCACGCTGCTTCCCGCGGCCCTCGCCGTCGGCGCCGCGGACCGACTCTACGGCCTGGTTGGTGGAACGACCAACCTGGTGGTGGCTGTGAGCCGTCCTCTGGCCTTCGTCGTGTTGTTGGCCAGCAGCGTCCACCTGGTGCTGGCCTTCATGCTGGCTCGCCGCCAGGACCTGCCCCCGGCGCAGGCGGCAGACCGTGCCGCCCGCCGCAAAGCCAAAGCCATCGTGCTGGCCATCTCGACCACGGCCGTCGGCTTCGGATCCCTGGCCACGTCCTCGGTAGGCCCGATCCGGAGCTTCGGGGCCGTATCGGCTCTGGGCCTGCTCCTCGGACTGCCGCTGATCTTGGGCGTGCTCCCCCCCCTGTTGGCGCAGGCCCGGGGCCCTCGACCGCCTCCATCTCCCAGGCTCGCGGCAATTGCCGAGATCCTCGTCACCGCCGGAACGAGAAGGCCGTACGTGGCGCTGGCGCTCACCCTTCCGATCTTTGCTGCTGGAGCGTGGAGCGCCGCGACACTGCCGGTCGAAAGCCATGCCATTCGATATTTTCCTTCGAACGATCCGATTCGTAGGGAACACAGAGCCATCGAAGCGTCCGGCGTGGGACTGCAGTCACTCGAGCTGGTGCTGACCAGCTCGGTCGCCCTTTTGGAGCGAGAGTCGTCTCGCAAGGATTTGGACCGATTCGCAGAGAAGATCGCGAACGAGCCCGGCGTCAGCAATCGATTCGACCCGCTGCTGCTCTTGAAGGAAGCGTCGGTGCGCGCCGGGGGGCCGAACGAACCTCGAGATCCGGGAATGGTGGAGCTGACGACGGGCCTGCCCGAGGCTTGGAACCGCTGGGTCACCGACGACGGTCGCCGGATTCGACTCAGCTTTTTGATCGAAACCCTCGACGCTGAAGAGCTCGATCTTCTGGAGGCGCGAGTCCGAGACCTGGCCGAAGCGGAGCTCGGTAAGGAACGGACCCGTTCGCTGGTCGTGACGGGCAGCTATCGCCTGATCCTCGACACCCGCCGGGCCTTGTTCGAGACCCTGTGGTGGAGCCTCGGGATCACGGCGGTCGTCATGCAGATCGTGGTCATGGCGGCCCTCGGCAGCGTTCGACTCGGAGCCTTGGCCCTGCTTCCGAACCTGTTGCCGGTGACCGCCAACTTCTTGGTGATGAAGCTGTTCGGGCTCCCCCTGGACCTCGGCACCTCGATGGTGTCCGCTCTGGCCCTCGGGATCGCGGTCGACGACACCCTGCACTTCTGCTTTGCCGCCCAAAGAGAGGGCGTGGCCGCCGCGGCGCGGGTCGAGGGACGGGCGATCCTGCTCGGAAGCCTCACCATCGGTCTCGGATTTCTGGCCTTGGCCATCACCGACTTTCGCCCGACCCGTGCCTTCGGGATCCTATCGGCCTCCGCCATGCTCTGGGCTCTGGTCGGGGACCTCTACCTTTTGCCCGCCCTGCTCCGCTGGGCCCGGACCCACCGCGGCCGCTGGTCGCCGACCGACGGTCGAGTCCGCCTTGTTCGGACCGGCCGGGACCGGTAGCCCAACCCCGTGCAGGTCACGGTCACCGGCTTCGAGCCCTTTGCGGGAGTCCCCCACAACCCGTCGGAAGCGGTGGTCCGAGCCCTTCCCAGCCACGTGCCCGGTCTTCCCGAGGTGTGGCTGCGAACGGCGATCCTTCCCGTCGACACGATCCGCGTCCGACCCAGGCTGAAGGAACTCTGGGACGAACAACCCGGAGCACTGATCCACCTGGGCGTGGCCGCAAACGCCACCACCCTGGCCCTGGAGACCCGAGCCGAAAACCGATTGGATTTTCGAGTAGCCGATAACGGCGGCGCGACGCCCCGGCAGGAGCCGGTGGAGCCCGGGGGGCCGGTGCTGGTCGGGACCCGACTGCCGGTGGACCTGATCGCCGACTGGCTGGACCGAAGTGGTGTCCCAGCCCGCATGTCCCGGAGCGCCGGCACCTTTCTGTGCAACCAGGTGATGTATCTGTCCCTTCGGGCGCTCCCGGCTTCGATTCCGACGGGATTCGTACACCTGCCTCCGGACGAGACCTTGGCCGAGGCCCTGGGACGACAGGCCCCTTTTTCCAGCGCTCGGGCGATGGACGGGGTTTTGGCCACGGTCCGGTGGACCGCCGAGCTGGCTCTGGCTCGCCGAGACGACGGTTGAAGGAAGCGGAGCTTCACTGCCCGCCGACAGGTCGGAACAACGGCATGTTCGCTTCGGTAGCGACGTAGATGACGTTGGGATTGTCGTTCAGCGTCTTGATCCAGAGGTACTGAAGGTAGCTGTCCGACAGCGTCGATCGAACGATCTCCTGAGCCTGTGCTGCGCCCTCGGCACGGGCCACTTCGATTTCGGCCTCTCGCTTGGCCTGCTGGAGCTCGAACTTCTTCTGCTCGGCCTTTTGCTCGGCGCTCAGCTTGGCTTCGATGGACTGCTTGAACTTCGGCGGTAGCTGCACGTCGCGAAGCAAGACCTCGGTGACGTTGACCCCTCTCGGCCCCAGGCTCTCCTGGAGCGAAGCCTTGACGCGCGAAGCGATCTCCTTACGGCCCTTCTCGCTATAGATGTTCTTCACCTGGTAGCCAGACACCACGTCTCGCACCGCGTTTCGAAAGTACGGAATCACGAGAACGCCCATGAAGTTGCGTCCCACGGTCTTGCGGAGAGTCGGAGCCGACTCGGACTCCACCTGAAACAGCAGCGACGTGTCGAGGCCGACAATGAGGCCTTCGGAAGACGGCACTTGGGCCTTCTCTTTGATCTCCTGAAGTTTCACGTTCCAGATCTCGATCTCTCGAATCACCGGAAACACCAGGGCAACGCCCTGCACGACGGGCTCGTCGGCAATGGTGCCGAAGCTCTTGGCGACCCCGACTTCGCCGTCCTCGACCACCGTACAGGCCGATGCGAGCAGAAAGAGGGCTGCTGCTGGTCCGATGCGCTTTTTCATGGGACGCTTTGTTCCAGAAGGTCATGGCAAGGGGCAACGTCGATCGCACGCCGCGCCACCGACTTCGCGTGGCTGCGGCCGCCGCCTTGGCGGTGGCCGCCGTCGGGGCGATGTTCTTTCGGCCGGGGGCGAACGCGTTCGACCGCCGACCCGTCCAAGCCGCCGACCCGCCGAACCCGGCGGCCCCCATGCGGGGCATGGTGGTCTCCTGTCCCATGAACGGCCGAGTTTGGGCGACGGACGCCATGCGGTCCGCCGTGCGCGAAATGCGGCGCTTGGGGGTCCGATGGGTCCAGATTCACCCCTACGCAGGGATCCGCCGAGATGGTCGGGTCTCCTGGAAGTCGGCGACCCCCAACGGGTTCGTGGCCCGCGGACTGAAGCTCGTGCGTCGGGAAGGAATGCTGGCCTTTTCGAAGCCCCACTTGGCCTACTGGGGGCGCTTTTCATGGCGGGGAGAAATCGCCTTTTCGACGGAGTCCGAATGGCGTCGATTCTTCGAGGACTACACCGCCTTCATCGTCGACCAGGCACGTGCGGCCGAGGCCACAGAAACCCCATTGTTCGCCGTCGGTACCGAATTGAAGTCTACCTTGCATCGCGAACGCGATTGGCGCCGCGTCATCGGTGCCGTCCGCAGGGTCTACTCGGGCCGGCTGACCTATGCGGCCAACTGGGATGCCGTCGAAAAGGTACCTTTCTGGGACGCCGTGGACCTGATCGGAGTGCAAGCTTACTTTCCGGTTCGTTCGCAAACGTCAGACGGGTCGATCCGCGACGGCGTAGCCGCATGGATGAATCAGCTCGAAGGGTTCGCAGAACGGCTCGATCGACCGGTGATCCTCACCGAGGTCGGCTATCCCCGCTCCACCGAAGCAGCCCGCACCCCGTGGAAGCCGGCGGTGGACGACGACCCGCGCGCCATCGCCCTCCGACGGGCACTGACCGAAGCGGTGCTGCACCAAGCGTCTCGACACCCCTCGATCCACGGGATGTTCTGGTGGAAGTGGATCCCGGGATGGAGCCCGTGGGACCGAGACTTCTCCATGAAGGACCCGGAGATGAAAGCGGCGCTGCAGACCCATTGGGCCGGCGAAAAGCCGAGCGAGCGAGACGACCCATGAATGGCCGCTACCGAGAAGACCGGGCCCTGGCCCCATGGCGAGAAGCCGGCCGAAAGACCCGGCTCGAGACTCGGGTCTTTCGGGTGGTGGAGCGCCACATGCACGAGGTCCCGGACCGCGGCGAGGGCCGGCATGGAACTTTCTACAACATCGATCCTCCCGATTGGGTCAACGTGGTGGCACTGACCTCGGATCGACGGGTGGTGCTCATCGAGCAGTTTCGGCACGGGACCGACGCCTTCACCCTGGAGATCCCGGGTGGAATGGTCGACCCGGGGGAGTCCCCGCTACGAGCCGCACGCCGGGAACTCGCCGAAGAGAGCGGATACGCGGCAGCCCGCTGGGAAAAGCTCGGAATCGTTCATCCGAATCCCGCCATTCAGACGAACACGACTCACACTTTCTTGGCGATCGACGCCGAGCGGATCCACGAGCCGAGCTTCGATACGAACGAAGCTTGCCGTCTCGTGTTGGCAGCGTGGACCGACGCGCTCGAGGCAGTGGACCGGGGCGAGATCACCCATGCTCTGGTCGTTTGCGCCCTCCACTTCGCCGCACGGCGTCTGGGTTCGTCCTGAGCGCGGCGCTGCCGCCGCTCAAACCGGGATCATCGGCCGGCTGGGCGTCGACAGCCAATCGGGGCAGGGCAGGTCCCGGGACTTCAAAAACTCGGGGTTGAAGATCTTCTTCGCGTAGCGGGTACCGAGGTCGCAAAGAATCGTCACGATCGTGTGACCCGGACCCATCTTGCGGGCGAGCTTGATCGCACCGGCGATGTTCAAGCCAGCCGAACCCCCGAGCACCATTCCCTCGTGTTCGATTCCTGCGAACACCTCGGTCAGCGCCTCGCTGTCGGTGACCTGAAACGGCTCGTCCACTTCGAGCCCTTCCAGGTTTGCGGTGATCCGGCCCTGTCCGATACCTTCGGTGATCGAACTGCCTTCGGCCTGGAGCTTTCCGTGGGTGTAGTAGTTATAGAGCGCCGCCCCCATCGGATCGGCCAGGCCGATGACGACATCTTTGTTGCGCTCCCGGAGCGCCGCCGCCACGCCGGCCAAGGTGCCGCCGGACCCCACCGCGCAGATGAACCCGTCCACCTGGCCGCCGGTCTGCTCCCAGATTTCGGGACCCGTCGTTTCCACGTGGGCCTGCCGGTTCGCCACATTGTCGAACTGGTTGGCCCAGATGGCTCCCGCTTCGTGCTCGGCCGCCATGCGGTCGGCCAGCCGACCGGAGTACTTCACGTAGTTGTTCGGGTCCCGGTAGGGTACGGCGGGGACTTCGATGAGTTCGGCTCCGGCGAATCGGATGGCATCCTTCTTTTCGGAGCTTTGGGTCTCGGGAATGACGATCAGGGTCCGAAACCCGAGGGCTCGACCGACCATGGCCAGGCCGATGCCGGTGTTTCCGGCCGTGCCTTCCACGATGAGCCCGCCGGGCGCGAGCTTTTCGCGCTCGATGGCGTCCTTGACGATGTACCACGCCGCCCGATCCTTCACGGACTGACCCGGATTCATGAACTCGGCCTTCCCCAAGATCGTGCAGCCGGTCAGCTCCGAGGCCCGCGCGAGTTTGATGAGCGGCGTGTTGCCGATGGCGTCGATCACGGAGTTCTTCACGTCCATGGCTGGATCCCGCCATACGCCAACCGCCCCTGTGTGTCGAACCGAGAGAGCCCGGTTGCCGCGGGCGGCACGGCTCGCTAGCGGAGTCGGCGTGCATCGCGCCATGACGACCGCAGCCATCATCGCTGGTCTTTTGGGTACGAACCCGTCTCGGGCCGAGGAGGGTCAGTGGTTGCCGGAGCAGCTTTCGGAGCTCGGACCCGAGCGCCTGAAGGCGGCAGGTCTCGAGCTTGCGGCCGAAGACCTGTGGGACGGCGGTCCAAAACTGCTGCGGGCGGCGGTCTCCTACTCCGGCTGCTCCGCTGGGTTCGTATCGGACCAGGGGCTGCTCGCCACGAACCATCATTGTGCATACCCGGCGCTGCAAGCCCAGAGCCGACCGGATCGGGACCTGCTGAAAAACGGGTTCGTGGCCTCGTCCCGCGACCAGGAGCTTCGGGCCCTGGGGGGAGCCGAAGTCGACGTGCTGGTGGCCATCGAGGACGTGACCGAGCGGATCCGACCCGCTATCGAGGCGGCGAAGAGCGACGCGGACCGGGTTCGGGTGGCGGAACGGAAGATGAACGCCCTGTCGGTCGCGTGCGAGACCAAACACCCGGAAAACCGCTGCAAGGTCCACGAGCACGGATTCGGCGCACGCTACCGCCTGGTTCGGACCTTTCGAATCCGGGACGTGCGCCTGGCCTACGCGCCACCGTCAGGAATCGGTGAATTCGGCGGTGAGGTGGACAACTGGTCCTGGCCTCGCCACTCCGGGGACTTTGCACTCCTGAGGGCCTACGTCGCCCCGGACGGGAGCTCCGCGGTCCACTCCGAGGAAAACGTACCCTATCGCCCGGACGTGCACTTTCGCATCTCGCCGGAAGGGGTGGGCCCCGGGGACTTCGTCATGGTTGCGGGGTATCCCGGGCATACGGACCGCCATTGGCCGGCAGCCGAGGTGCAGCGGCATGTCGAAGACGTCTTTCCCGCCGTCATCGACCTGTACGGAGAATGGCTGGATCTCATCGAACGCCACGCCCGCGGGCGGCCGGACTTGCAGATCCAGGTGGCGGCCATCTCCAAGGGGCTCGCAAACCGGGTGAAGAACGCCCGCGGCATGCTCGCCGGGCTGAAGCGCATGGACCTGGTGGAGCGCAAGCGAGCTTTCGAAGCCCGCTTGCCAGCCGACCTGCTGGCCGAGGCCGAGCGATTGACCAAAGCGACGCGGAGCACCTTTCGCAGAGACTTTCTTCTCGAAAGCCTGGAACGCGGACCCAACCTGCTGGCGGTGGCGCTGGACGCGGCCCGGCTCGCCCGGGAGGTGGAGCGACCCGACGTGGCCCGGGCTCCTCGCTACGCCGACCGAAACCGGCCGGCACTCACCGAGCTTCAGTCCCGCCGCGTCCGGGACGCTTCGGTCCAGGTCGGCGGGCCCTGGCTCGCCTCGGTTTTGGGCCGACTGGTCGAGGCAGACTTGTTGCCATCGAGCTACGGCGGCTCCCCGAAGCAGCGCCTCGCTCTGGCGAGTCGAATTTTGAAGCGAACCCGACTCGACGATCCCGAGGAAGTGCAAAAGCTCTTCGAGGCCCCGGACCGAACGGCGTTGGAGGCCGACGACGACCCTTTGCTGACACTCGGCTGGATGGTCGCGGCGAAAGCCGAACGGGCCGAGGCGGAGCAGGAGGCGGTTCGGGGCGGGTGGATGCGGATCGGCCCTCGCTACCTGGAGGCGGTGCGGGCGGCCCGAGCGCCGGACCCAATCTATCCCGACGCCAACCGCACCTTGCGGGTCAGTCTGGCTCGGGTGCAGGGATACCGGGTGCGCGACGGCCTCTTCGCCACGCCACAGACCACCGTGGGGGGTCAGGTCGCCAAGCACACGGGACGCGCCCCGTTCGATCTCCCCGAGGCGGTTCGCAACGCCGCGGAACGGGCTCCCCGGTCGCCCTACGCCGACCCGCAGCTGGAGGACGTGCCGGTCTGCTTTCTGTCGGACGCGGACACCACGGGGGGCAACAGCGGCAGCCCGGTCCTGGACCGGCGGGGCCGGCTGGTCGGGCTCAACTTCGATCGGGTCTGGGAGAACATCGCCGGCGACTTCGCCTACAATCCAGCCTGGTCCCGGAACATCAGCGTCGACGTCCGGTATCTTCTGTGGACCTTGACCGACGTGACTCCGGCGCCCCGGTTGCTCGAAGAGCTGTTGGACCTCGAGGCGCGCTGACCGGCGCTCCGACCTGGGTGGGGTCTCGATCCCTTTGGGGCATCCGTTCCGGCGGCGCTCCGGTCTGGGACGCCGCCCTCACGGACAATCGCGAAATCGAAGCTGGTCCGATTCCAGGTCCAGCTCGACGCCGAACGCGCGCTGAAGGTCCAAGCCGAACAACCCGCCCACTTCGTCCAGTCCCTCGAGACAGCGCTCGCACACGGCCACTCGCCCCAAATCGGCCCGCCGGCCGGCCAGCTCCACGTCGAAGAACTCGGCGGTGGGCAGCTCAACCCGACCGTTGGCGGTGGAGGCCCGGAACACCACCGAACGGTCCGGGGTGGCCCCCACCCGACGGGCCAGGGCGTCGGTGAGCAGGGTGGAGCTGGCTCCGGTGTCGTAGAGCAGCACGGTCGGCTCCCCTTCGATGTGAAGCTCCACCCCCAAGCCGCCGCCCACCCGAACGAGGTCCAGGGTGCAGGGCGCGGCCGGAGCTTCGCCCACGCCCGCATCCGACGGCGCC
>DAPKRQ010000188.1:0-2682 GCA_031800475.1 Myxococcales bacterium LLY-WYZ-16_1 | reverse complement strand
GATGCGCTCCGCCAGGTCGAGATCGGGGTCGACGGCGGGCAGGTGCGCGGGAAGACCATCGGCACTGCGACGGGTATAGGGGGCAGTGGCGGTGTACGTCACAGGCGTGACCGACCGGTTCAGGACCGATGCGAGGTTCGTTCGATCCCGGAACGCCTTCTGCGGCCGGGGAGCGGGCGCCGAAGAAACACCTTCCTCATCGGCAGCCGTTCGTCCCAACGGGCGCGACCCGGCGGCCTTCGATGCATCGGACTCACTGCTTCGTGCAATCTCGGACACCGGAAGCTCGAGCTCGGACCTTTCGGTGGATTCTTCCGAACCGAACCAAGCAACCGCGTGAGACCATCGGTCGGCCAGATCGCTCTTGCCCCACAGCGCCAAGACCAAGACCGATGCCGCCACCGCGATGCCGATCAATCCCAACACCGCCGCCGCCCAAGCAGGCACGGCCCCGACCGCTTCTCGCGCGGGCGGCTTCCGAAACTCCAGGGGCGGCTCGACAGCCACGTCGAAGCGCACGCCGCCGATCGTCAATGCGTCTTTCGGCCTCAGGTCGGCCCACCGAACCCGGCGGCGATTCACGAACACACCGTTGGCCGAGTCGAGGTCGTGCACAGTCAGTTTCGGTTCCTCCGGACGAAAGATGATCCGGGCGTGTTGGCGCGAAACCGAGGGGTGGAGTAGAACCACGTCGCACTCGTCCAAGCGGCCGACGATCGATTCGCTCGCTGCCAGTTCGAACACCTTGCCGTCGACCGGTTCCGACCGTCCGAGCAACCGAAGCGTGTACGACGGTTCCGGCTTCGCCAGAGCCACGCGGGCCGTGCCCAGGGCTCCCTCCACCCCCGACTCGTCCTCGCGCTCCCGGGTGTCGCTCGGTTCCACGTCGTCCAAGAGCGCCACGGCGTAGCCGCCGATCCGGATTTGGTCTCCGAAGCTGAACTCGGCTTGCTCGGAGATCTTTTCTCCATTGAGCTTCACGCCGTTGATCGAGCCCAGGTCTTCGACCGTCGGCACGCCATCGACCAGCTTGAAGGCCGCGTGACGACGACTGACCTTCTTGTCTTCGACCTGTACGTCGGCGCTTTCGTCGCGACCTATCACCACCGGCGACGAAGTCAGGGGGACTTCGCGCACGTCGCCATTGGGCGCGCGGATGACGATGAAGAATCGGGCGGCGGACACGGACGACGGCCCTCGCGCCTCGGATCAGGTGGGATCGAAAATGGATTTGTCGAGGGGCGCTTCGTTGCGCGCCTCGAGGTCTTCGAGAAATCGGGGCACTGCCCCGGTGGCTGAAAAGCTCCCGATCACGATCTGGTTTTCGTCGAGCCCGCGAGGATGGAACATGAAGATGTCCTGCAGATGCACGTCGTCACCATCTGCGACCACCTCGCTGATCCGGGTGATGCGCCGAGAGTTATCCAAAAACCGCTCCTCTTGCAGGATCACCGGGGCATTGTGGGCCAACAGGCCCTCCCCGTCGGGGGTCTCGGCCAACGCCCGGCGAATGCGGCGCACCGCCTCTTCCGGAGAAGCCGCACCGACCGCCATGAACGAACCCCGGAGCGGCCCGGCAGTGGCCCCGAGCACCGAAGCCAGTGCGTCCGGGTCCAGTTCCCCCAAGTCTCCCGCCACCAGCCGCTCCGACTGCATTTGCACCGCGAAATCGACCAGTCGTTCCAAACGAAGCTCGTCGGTCGGTTGCAAGGTGGTCACCAGACGCTCCGGCTCCACATGCAGCTCCACGCCGTTTTCGATCGTCACGGTGCGTTCTTCCATCGGCACCTGAGCCAGCAGCGCGTTGAGGGTCGCGGTGGGCGTCACTCCGGGCCCCACGGCAAGGACCACGTTTTTTCGATACCTCACGCAGGTATCGACGAACGCCAGCATGGCCTCGCTGATGGTGCTGTACTCCAAGAGCTTGTCGAGGGTGAAGTCGTCTCGCGTCGTCTTTCGAAGCGTGAACGTGGGACCGCGAAACGCGACCGGCGGCAGCGCCGCAACGAGCCGCGATCCGTCCCGCAGCCGCACGTCGACCAGGGGCTCGTCCTCTCCGGGACTCACTCCGCCCAACACTGAGAGCTGCCGGATCAAATCCACCAGCTTGTCTTCGGAGGGAATGTCGACACGGGCTTCTTCGAGCTGCCCATCTCGGTCCACCAAAACTTGCCGGTCGTGGGTCACGGTCAGCTCCACCACCGTCTCGTCTTCGAGCAGCTCCGACAGGGCCGACAGGTTCGTGGCGAGCTGGGCGCAGCGATCCGCCAAGCGGCCGACGGGCTCTTGGGGCGTGAGCAACCCGATCCGCTGCAGCCGCTCCGCGTGAGCCCGGGCGGTCAGCGAGGCGTCCGCGCGCCGAGTCGGCAGGTCTTTCAGCGGCAGGCCGCGCAGACCCAGGTCTTCGACCACCCACGCATGGATCAACCGCTCGGCTTCGGAAGGCGTCAGGGGCTCGGCGGACGACATGGCCGGTGGCCAGGCGGCCGGAATGGGCATCGCCTCGGGCTGGGAACCGGTCGGAGGCGGTACGGTCGCCGGACGGGCTCCCTCCTCGGCGGGCGCCTCACCTCGGGGCCGGGTCGGGATCGGCCGGACCCGGCTCGGGGCGGACCGCGGAGCTGCGCGGCGCCCCGACGGACGCACCGGCGCCTTGGGCTCGGGCTCCGCTTCGGGCTCGGG
>DAPKRQ010000187.1:0-5923 GCA_031800475.1 Myxococcales bacterium LLY-WYZ-16_1 | reverse complement strand
CCCGCCGTCGGCCCGCCCGAGCAGGTCGACGGTCCCTGCCCGGGGCTGCACGCACTGGACCACCGGACGGTCCCAGGGGCGCTTTTTGTCGTGCTCGATGACCACCGCCCGGGAGCCGCTCGCCAAAACGACCTCGACCCCGACCGGAAACACCCGAAGCAGGTTCAGGAGGAGGTCCGTCAGATCCGAGTCGAACCGTCCAGACGCGTCCCGGTGGAGCAGGGTACACACGTCCAGGGGATGGGCCTTCATGGCCCGCTTGAGCCCGAAGCCGCTGACCAGCTGCACGTAGGTGGCGCTCAGCCCCACCATCCGGGGCAAGAGCCCGGGAGACAGTCCTCGTTGGGGGCCTGATGCGGGCTTGCGGCAGTTTCCGAGCAACAAGGACCGCCGCGCCAAAGACGTGCTCACCACGGTTTCCGACAGGGTCCACAGGAAGCTGCGATGCATCGCAGCCTCATCCAAGACCCCCGGGCTGGTGCCCATCACATTGGAAACCCCCGCGTGGTGCAAGGCCGCACCGACCCCCAAATCCACCAGGTGGGGGCGGTCGAGCCCCAGACAATGACCGAGGCACACCGACAACACGCACACGTTCGCCCCATGGCGTTCGCTTTCATAGGCCTCGGCCGGCCCGTGAACCAGCCGCAGCATGACTTGGGGCACTTCCATGCCGACTTCGATGATGTCCTGTACCGTTCGCACCAAACGAACTTCGCGGCTGGCCGGCTCCTCGTCGCCCTGGCTGATCCGCTCCAGCTGGTGTCGAATCGCGAGCAAGAGCTTGGCGTATGCCCGCACTGCCTTCTCCGCTGGGTCCACGTGGACCGGGAGGTCGTCGGTATAGGCTTGGGGCCCGATGGCCACTACCTGAGCCCGAGCCAGGGTCTTGGCATCCAGGTCGCCGTCGTGACGAAACAGCTCGAGCAGCGCTCGGCTCGACTCGAAGGTGGGGGGGTGCTCCACCCCGAGCCCTCCCAGGTTCTTGCCCTCCAGGTTCGCGCGAAGCGAGCGCATCAACGAAAACGCCGCACTGTCCAAACGCAAGCGGCGATCGTTGACCAAGATCGTATCCCCGACGAACACGATCCGAAACCCGCCGGTTGCAGCATGAAGGGCCCGAGACGCGTCGTAGAGGGTTCGAACCGCCGAGTCATAGGCCTTGTTGTTCTCGCTATGGATCTTCGCGGTGCGAAGCCCCATGAACAATGCGGACAAGAAGTTCTTGGCCAGCTCACTGATACGTTGGGACATCTGACCCGCGCCGGATTCCATCGGATGGAGATCGCCGGTATTGAACATGCTCACTGTCCCTTCTTGATCCGCTCGAGTTCGGCTTTGGCTGCGTTTCGCACCGCGCGCGACCGAGACAAGGATGCGTTCTTCAGAGCGTCGACCGCGGCCTGATGCCGCAGCTGCCCGAGACCGAGGACGGCCGCCTGCGCCAGCTCCTCGTGGGATTTCCGAGGGCGCCACTGATCCGCCTTGGCGATGAATGCCTCGAGTCGCCACACCGCGGAGACCCCGGACACCCACAACAAGGCCAGTACAACGGCCCGCTTCACCGATTCGGGCTCGTCTTCGAATTCGGGGCGGTCGGCAGCGTGCTCCAGGGCCCGAACCGCAGTGGCTCCGCTCTGCTGGGCCAGGGTCTCCGCGGCCGCCACCCGCACCCGCGGCGCATCGTCTTCGCGGAGCAACTCCGCCAGCACCGCCGGGGCCAGGTCCGCCGGCACCCGATCGATCTCGTTGATCAACGCCAGGCGCACCTGCGGGCGCGGATGCCGCTGAATCTCTCGAAGTCGGCGCCGGTCGGTCAGCCGGTCGAGCTTGGCCAGCAGGTACAGCCCCTCCCGGGCCGCAAAGCCCTGCTCGTGCTCCACCAGGTCGGTCACCGGTCCCAGGTCTTCCACACCCAGCTCCAGCACCAAATCCGACAGCCCCCTGCGCACCTCGGGATGGGTGATCGACGCCAAAGACCGGATCAGGCTCGGCACCGCCCGGCGCCCGGCCGCCCGAAAGAATCCGTGGACCTGCACTTCTTGCTCGGGGTTTCCGTCCACCAGCTGCACCACCTGCCGCAGGCGCGCGTCGGTCAGGGCGCTTTCGAGCCACTGGCCCACATCTCGACCATGGTGCCGCATGCGCCGAACGCCCTCCACGATCCGGGTCGACAGATCGAGATCTTGGGTCAGGAAGCTGGCGTCGAGCAGGTTGAGCAGGGCCGAGAAGGCGCCGGAGACATCGTCTGAATCCGGATGCCGGTCCAGGGTCTCGACCGTTTCGGCCACCCAACGCACGAAGATGTCGTCCTCGGCGAGGCCGGTCTCCACCAGGCGCTCGCCGTAGGCGGGAAGGGTTGGCAAGGTGTCCAAGGGAGCGAGCCCGGGTCCCCCCGCATTCGCCGAAGCGAGCTGGTCCGCCACGGCCCGGGCCGCCTCTTCGTGTTCGTCCAGGTTCAGGTTGAACACGCCTTCGCCGGGCTTTCGAAACAGCTGCCGGAGGAGGCCGTCGATCTGCACCTCCTGCTCGCGCTCGGCGGCGGCGTCGGTCACCTGGACATCCACCGCCACGTAGCGGATGTGTTCGAGCTGGTGGCGCCACAACTGGGCGACCACGTCGTCTTCCATCGTTCGAGACTGCTGGCCCCGCCGGATCGCCAACATCAGCACGTCCAGCTCTCGGTCGGTCACGCCCTCGGTGAAGTCCAGGCGCCGAATCCCGTCCCGGTACATGACGAAGGGGATGCCGTCGCCCCCCGACGCGTCGTCCACGTACACCGGCTCCTCCTGGAGCATCAGGCGGTCGGGCATGACCCGCAGGGCCAACCGCGGCACCTGACGGAACACGGCGTCCACCGCCGCCCGCAGGTCCTTGCGCATCAGGGCCAGGGTCTCGTTGTTCGAGCGATACAAGCCCCGGGCCTTGGCGGTTCGAGCCAGCACCGTGAGCATCCGAGCCACGTCCCGACCGATGGCGGAGTGGTGTGGGAGGTCGCCGCTCACTGCGCCGGTTATATCACCCGGAGCCCCGGTTCCGGAGCCACTTGACGGGTGACCCGACCGACCGGCCTGGGGTAGTCGCGATCAGCATGCGCTGGAACTGGTCCTCGACCTCGGGTGTCGCGGCGCTGGGCCTGGGCCTGGGCCTGGGCCTGGGATGCCGCGCCCCGAACCCTCCCGCCGACGAACGCGAACCCGAAACGGCCCAGACGAGCACCACGGCGGCCCCGCGGCTCGCCCCGGACGGGGTCCAAGCCTTTCCCGGCTGGCCCCAGCCGCTGGTGCCCCGGCTTCAGCCGGTCGATGGCGTGGACGTGACCCTTCGTGCCCGGCCGGACCCGGGGGCCGCGGTGACCGGGACCTGCACCCTTCCGCCGGACGCGAAAGTCCCGTGGACCCGCGGTGCGGTTCGGCCCGCCCGCCTCGGACGACTGGCGGCCCTCGAGACCCGACAATTGGAGCGCGTGAAGAAACTCCCGTCGAGCCCGGAGCAGATGACCGCCGAGTTCTATCGAGAAGAGCCCTTCATCGCGTTGGAACTTCTAGAGGGTCAAAGCCTCGAGGTCTGGGCTCGGGTTCGCGGGCGCTGCCTGGTCGGAGTGCGCGGCGCGGCGAGACCGGCCCTGGCGGTGCCATGCCCCCATGCGGGGCTCGATCTGAACCCGCCGCCGGATCAGAGCTGGTGGCTGGAGATCGGCTGCACCGGCGGCGAGGGGTGGTTCGAGGTGGATCCTCAGCTGTTCGAGATCGAGCAGTTTGAGACCCGGGCGCCCCGAGAGGTCCGGTAGGTACGGTCAGCGGCGACGCCGCTGGCGAATGCGCTGGCGGATCTGCCGCTTTCGTTCCGGTGGCAGCCGCCGCCACTTTTCGATCTTCTCGCGGAGCGCCCGCCGCTTTTCGGGCGGTAGGGAGCGTATCCGGGCGGCCGCCTCTCGCAATGCCTTTCTCCGCTCGGGTGGAAGTGAACGGAACCGGCGAAAGCGCTCCCGGACCTCCGCCCGCTGGCGGGGCGACATGTTGCGGTACCGCCGGTAGGCGGTTCGGATGCGCCGTCGCTCTTCGGGGGGAAGGCTCCGGAACCGGCGCGCCCGGTCCACCAGCTCCTGCCGCTCCCGGGGAGACAGCTCCTTCAGCTGCTTCAGCCGCGCCCGAAGGCGGGTCCGCTCGGCGTCGGACAAGTTGCGCACCCGTTCTTTCGCTTCAGCGGAAGGTTTTCGAGGGACCACGGGGGTCTCTTGCGCCCGGGCCGCGCCCGTCCCGGCCACGACGATCCATCCCAGCGAACATGCGACGATGTGACGTTTCATGGTTCGATCTCCTCGAGCACTTCCAACACTTCGGTCATCGACAGGTCGCGGAGCAGCTCCCAGTTTTCGAGCAGGTAGAGGTAGCGGGCGAGCTCTTCGTCTTCGGCCGACAAGGGCGCGGCGGCGGTCGAGCTTCGAACCCGAGGGGGCTCGCCGGGCCCCCCGTGGGACGGGCCGGTCGACGGCAGCACCAGCCCCAAACCGAGCCCCACCGGCGCCAGCAGTCCGTTCACCCCTCCTCTTCCTCCAGGTCCAGGGATTCGATGGCCTCCAGGTCGTCCACCACGTCCACCAGTTGCACCGCGTCCAGATCCTGCAGCAGGTCGAGCTCCGCCAGCATGGCGGCGGCGGGCGGCTCGGGGTCGCTCGGGCCGAGTCCCCGCAGAGCCACCGCCAGGAGGGCCGCCGCAGCCAATCCCAGGACCGCCACCGGGGCGAGCCACCGCCCGGCGCGAGCCGGCCGCCGACTTTCGGCATCCATGGCGTCCAGACGAGCCTGAAGCCGGGTGTCGAAGCCCGGTCTGGGCTCCACGCCCGCGGCCGGGTCGGGCAGGAACTGCACCACGGCCCGAACTTCCTTCAGGCTTTCGCCAAGCACCGGGTCTCGGGCCAGGTCCGCTTCGAGCTCGCTCCGCTCCCGCTCGTTCAGCGTGCCCAACGCGTAGGCCAAGAGCAGATCTCGAGGTTCTTTCCGGGTCATGCTGCGCCTCCTGCCGCCCGCGACGGCGGCTCCCGCACTTCGGCTCGAAGCGCTTCGAGGGCCCGATGGATCAGGGACTTGGTCGCCGACACCGAGGTGTCCAGGGCCCGTGCGATCTGCTCGTGGGAAAGCCCTTCGAACCGGGCCATCACGAAGGCTGCGCGCTGTTTCGCGGGCAGGGCCTGCAGCCGGCGGGTCAGCCGTTCCGACAACTCGCTGCCC
This sequence comes from Myxococcales bacterium LLY-WYZ-16_1, assembly GCA_031800475.1. Taxonomy (GTDB): domain Bacteria; phylum Myxococcota; class Kuafuiibacteriia; order Kuafuiibacteriales; family Kuafuiibacteriaceae; genus Kuafuiihalomonas; species Kuafuiihalomonas phototrophica. Next base: position 692 of record DAPKRQ010000187.1, on the reverse strand, counting down.
AACAGGTGGTCTTCCGGATCTTCCGCGCCCGCCCCGACCTCCGTGCCGGGCTCCCAGGTGTGCTTCGTCACGCCATACTCCTGCTTGCGCACCTCGTTGAGGCACAGGTTTGTGGCGACCCGGTAGAGCCAGGCCCGAAACGGAGCGTCCGGACTGTAGCTCTTGGTGCGGTAGACCCGAACGAATACGTCCTGGGCCAGCTCTTCGGCCCGGGACGGATCTCGGACGTAGCGCATGGCGTACGCCACCATCCGGTTCCGGTACCGCTGATACAGGCGGTCGAAGAGCGCACGGCTGCGGGTCTGCACGAACTCGGCCATCCAACGCCCCTCCTCGTCGCCATCCGATTCCACCTCCTGCGCCATCGAACCCGCCCGTCCCCGGAAAGTTGCGTCGGCCTCAACTCACAGATCGGTCGGCCCCCAGCCCCCACCGATGGACACCACAACCTGCCAAGAACGGGGCATGTCCCGAAAGAACGGCCCGGGAAAGAACACCGCACCATCGGCGGCGGCGAACAGGTCCCGGGTGATCCCGGCGAACAGCGACAGGTCGACTTCGCCCCCGACGAAGTGCTCGCTGGCCACCTGGGGACGCTCCGCCCGAAAGGGCTCGGGAGCGGCCACGGGCGTCGCGAACAGGGCCCCGGTCACCTCGGCGCCCCATGGACCGGCATACCCGGCCACCCGAAG
>DAPKRQ010000186.1:0-5234 GCA_031800475.1 Myxococcales bacterium LLY-WYZ-16_1 | reverse complement strand
CGCCCGAGGCAGCCGGGGCGTTTTCGCCTTCGTGGGCGTGGGCATCGCCTTCGTGGTCGTGGGCGGTGGCGTGGGCATCGCCTTCGTGGGCGTGGGCGGGGGCTGAGGCGTCCCTCTGGGCACCGGTCTGGCCGGAGCCCGCTGGGGCGTCACCTGGTTGGTGGTGGGCCCGGGCTCCAGACATGCCCGAGCTGGATCCCGACGCGGGGCGGGATGCAGGTTGGCTCGCCGCGGCCCCGGGTGCTGGCCGGCTCGGGGCCTGGTCGGACGCGGCCCCGCGCGCGGGTTGGCCCGGGGCCTGGTCGGACGCGGCCCCGCGCGCGGGTTGGCTCGAAGCCTGGCCGGACGCGGGCCGGCTGGCGGCACCGCCGGACGATACGGGCTCCCCCGCCGGCGTGCCGGCGGGACTCCAGCACCACCCCAAAAAGAACGCCGTCGCCGCCACCGCCGTGAACGTGACCGCGGTACGAGCTCGATCCTTCCAAGAGATCATGGTGCAACTCCTTTGATGCGAAGTTCACCCGCATCCTCGTCGAGCGGAGTGCCGACCAGACTCTCCAGCTCGGCCCACGCTCCCGCATGCGCAGCCCGGGCTTCCGCAAGCTCCAAGCGGAGCTCCAGCTGTTCTTCCAAAGCGAGCAGCACCTCCGAGACGCCACCCCGGCCGACCTCGTAGGCCGCCACCACCGTTTCGTAGAGCGCCTGGGTCTGGGGAATCAACGTGCCGGTGTACCGCTCCACCCGGGCATGGGTTTCGCGGATGCGAGCCAGGACCGACTCCAGCGTCGACAACGTCGACAACGTTTCCTGATGGCGCGCTGCCCGGGCGACGGCCGCCTCGGCCTGGGCCGCCTCGACCTCGGCCGCGTACGCGCGCTGCCAGACCGGTAGCGTGAAGCCCACCGACAGCAAGACGGGATCCTTTCCGCTCCCTTCCACCCCCGAAGCGCGGGCCTGGTCCGTGACGATGTAGTCGAAGCCCAGGCGAAAGCCCGGAAACCGACGGGCGCGAGCGCGCCGGGCATTCGCCTGGTAGGCGGCCTCCTCGTCCCGCCAACGGGCGATCCGAGGATGCTCGGCAGTGGCTTCGCGCAGACCTTCGCTCGAGTGGCTTGGAAGCGCGATGACGGGCGGCGCCAGGTCCAGCTCGACCTCGCGGGCCGGCGGATCGCCCACCTCTTTCAAGAGCTCCGCCGCCAATTGCCGCTTCTGTGAGCGGTGACGGATCCGGTGATCTCTCAGGTGCTCCAATCGCAACTGGACTTGCAAGAGTTCCGAAACGGGTTTTTCGCCAGTCTCGACCCGCGCCTGCACGGTGGAGACCAGGTCGCCCAAGAGCCGCTCGTGGGCGAGCCGGATCTCGTGGCTTCGCTCCACCTGCCAGAGCGCCCAGTAGGCTCGCGCCACCCGATGCACGACTTCGAGAGCCCGGGCCTCGAAGTCTGCAGCGGCCACGTCGGCCTGCTTCGCGCTGGCGTCCGTTCCCGCGTCCAGCACCCCTGGCCAGGGCAGAGCCTGCCGGAGCGCGATGCGGTGCCGTTGGGGCCCAACCCGGGTCTCTACGGCCCGAACGAACCCGGTGTATCCGAGCTCCGGCTCCGGCAGCTTGCCGGCGAGCGCCACCCGAGATGCCGTAGCCTTCCACCGAAGATAACTCGCTTCGAGCCCGGGGGAACTCCGCAACGCCCGGGCCACAAAGGCCGCCAGATCCCCCTCGATCACTCGAGCAGACGCGTCGGACCGGGCTAGCGGCGAGACCGAGCGCGGCATGTCCTCCACCGGCGGGCGCAAACGGGGCGCCCTGGGCTCGGCGCCGGCACAAGCGGCGAGTACGCCGCCTATCCAGGCGGCCCGTCGCATTCGAACATCCATGATGAAACGCTCCTCCAGGGTCCACTTCCTCGTCTTCGGAGTTGGACCGGACCCAGCCCGCCTGCCGGTCGGAAGCTGCGCGCGGTGGCGCAGGACCGCCGAGGGCAGGCCGATTACTTCCGTGAGGGCACACCGAGGGCCGCATGAGCCCAGCGGAGTCGGAGCCGATTCAAATCAGTAGAACGATGGTGCGAAGAAACCGGAGCCCTCGGGGCGGAGCCGGACCGTGCTCGAGCCCCAATCCACCCTGAAGACCGGCCGCACTGGGGATGGACCCGGCCGCACGGAAGGCTGCGACCGATCGGTCGACCCCGGACTCCGGGCTGCGGAGTGTCTTTCGCTCTCCCAGTTTCCCCAGGCGGAGGGGCGTGCCGTCCGCCGCCACGGTGGGACAATCGCAGGCGTCCGGTCCGTGCAGATGGTGCGCAGACTTGGCGGCGCCGCCCGAGACCGATGCGTGGAACGATCGGGCCGGTTTGGCGCCCGCGGGCTCATGGCCCCCATCATGGTGGCGGCAAGGCGGTCGGGCGCTTTCCCGATGGGCCGGGTCGTCTCCGCGATGGGCATGGGGAGCATCGTGGTCGACGGCCCCCGCTCGGGTGTGGGCGGCGTGGTGGCCTTGGGCATGGGTTGGGTGAGCGGCCCCGGGGGAACCCCCGTGCGCCGTCGGTCGGCCGGCGTCCGCGGGCGGACAGCATGGTGGTTTGGGCCCGCAGGGACACAAGTGGGTCGAAGCCGCCGGCGTTGCGAGACCGACGAGCCAGGTCCACACCAAGAGGCCGACTCCCGCCCGGCGGGCTGCTTCGTCCCTTCGGCCCTTTCCCACGCTTGGATGCTTTCAGCTTGCCCCTGGAACATCAATCGTTCGCTGCGTCACAGACCGTCCGTTGCCGGCAGGGTCAGGGAGATCGAGGTCACACCGCCAACCCGCAGGAATGTTCCGGGGTAGGTCACCGTTCCGATTGCCAGCACCGGAGCGCCCTTCGCACCCTGCGAAGGCCGGGGGGAGCGCACATGGACGAGAGCGAGACGAACGCGAAGGACCTCATGCTGCTCTTGAGCCCAGAGGAGCATCGGTACCTGATGGACCTGGTGCTGGACTTCGGGGCGTATCAAGCGCCGAAGGGAGTGCGGAACCGGGTCGTGCAGAAACTGTCGGTGCCCTTCCCGGTCCGGGACGTGCGGGGCGAGCCGGCGCCGACGGCGCGAGTGCGCGAGGCCGACGCTTTGGCGCACCCGGGCCGCCGACCGCTGCCTTCGGTCTGATGCGCGCAGTCGTCGACGAACCGGTCGTGAGGATCTAGGCTTTCGGCACCATGGGATTCGCTCCATCCAGCATGAAGCTCACCAGCTCCGCATTCGAAGACCGCGGAGCCATTCCAAAGAAGCACTCGCAGGAAGGTGACAACCTTTCTCCGCCTATGGTCTGGTCGGATGCGCCCGAGGGCACCCGAGCCTTCGCCGTAGTCTGTCACGATCCGGACGCCCCGCTGGTCACGCCGGCCGGTCAATACGGCTTCGTGCATTGGGTTTTGTACGGCATTCCGGGAACGGTCTCTTCCTTGGCGGAAGGCACGTCGGAATTCGTGGCCGGCAAGAACGAAACCGGCAACCTGGGCTACACCGGCCCGATGCCACCCAACGGACACGGAGTGCACCACTACTTCTTTTGGGTGCTGGCTCTAGCCCGAGAGGTCGACCTGCCGCCCGGACTCACGTTGTGGGAGCTGTTGGCCAAGGTCGAGCCGGACGTGATCGGCATGAATCGTTTGGTGGGCACCTACCAGCGAGACTGACACCGTCGCCGGTGACGGCGCCATTCGTACCCGGCTGGCGGACCCGTGTGTCGGCGTTGTCTGTCGGCGTCATCTATCGGCCCCGTCTGTGGGACCCGTGTGTCGGCGTTGTCTGTCGGCTTCATCTATCGGCCCCGTCTGTGGGCCCGTGTGTCGGCGTCGTCTGTCGGCCCCGTCTGTGGGACCCGTGTGTCGGACCCGTATGTCGGCGTTGTCTGTCGCACCCTTCTGCCGGATCCGCCTGTCGGACATGGCCGTCGCTTCGACGGTCCGGCGCCCATCGCGCCGGTCGTCCGGGGCGGCCTTCTCGGGGGACTCGGTTCTCACCGACCTTCGAACCGCCCGCGTCGAGACCCGTAGCGTTACCGGTCGTTCGGCCGGCGTCCTGCCTTGCCGTCCGAGCCCGGCACCCCGAATCCGTGGCGTTCGAGGATCGCAGCTCCTGCTTCCGACCGGACGAAGCGCACGAACCGTTCTGCCGATTTCGGATGCGCAGCCTCGGCTGGAACCCCGATCCAGTAGCTGGCGCGCACGGCCGCTTCTTTGGGGATCGGCACCACGCGCAAACGCTCGGACGCCAGGGTATCGGTGCGGTAGACGAAGGCTGCGTCGGCCTCGCCGAGCTCGACCTTGGCACGAACCAGGCGGACATTGCTTTCGCGAGAAACGACCCGAGACCAGACCCGATCGACGAAACGGTCTCCGAAACGGTCTTTCGCTCGCTCCAGCACCTGCCGCGCGTAGGCGCCGACCGGCACGCCTTCCGTGCCCACCACGATCCGCGATGCGTCGACCAGGTCTTCGAACCGTTCGACCGTCCCTCCGTTTCGGGGCACCGCAACGACGAGCTCGTTTTGGGCAAACTTCACAGCCTCTGCGATCGCACCGCTCTTCCGCAAGGCTTCGATGTGCACGGGGTTCGCGGAGGCGAATGCGTCGGCCCGGGCCCCCTGTTCGATCTGAAGACGGAGCACCTGGCTCCCCGCAAAGTGAAAGCGAACCTTCACGCGCGGGTGATGTGTCTCGAAGTCTCGTCCGACCTCGGCGAAAGCCTCGGTCAGGGAAGACGCTGCGAACACCGACAGCATCTGCGGCTCGGCCGGAGGCGACTCCGAGGCTCGGCACCCGACCGCGACGAGCCACACGAGCAGACCCCACCCCACGAGTTTCGGTCTCGGACGGCTCTCGACGTCCATGCGGATCATGCTGACCCTCGAGCCGGAATGCTCGCAAGTGCAGTCGCTCGAATGACGTGCTTCCGAGCGACTTGACTGCGAACCTGTCCCCGCGACAGCGTTCGACCCATGGTCCACGAGAACATCTTTCGCTTCCTGCAAGTGGCCGAGCGAGACGCTTCGCTCATGGCGGCTCTGGAACGGCTGGCAGACCACGATGCCAGCACCGAGCCTTTAGAGCGACTGCGGCGGCTGGCCTTGTCCCGCGGAGTCTCTTTGAGCGAAGAAGACCTGAGCGTCTTCGCTGAGGGAGGAGGAATCGACCCGGCGCGGCCCGCAGCCTCCCCGTCCAAGGGATCGCCGCCGAAACCGAGTGCGCCCGCGACCTCCG
>DAPKRQ010000185.1:0-22689 GCA_031800475.1 Myxococcales bacterium LLY-WYZ-16_1 | reverse complement strand
GGCGGCCGGGAAGCTGGGCCCCCTCCCCCTCCTGCACGTAGGTGAGGTCCCCGTGGGCGTCGCGCGGCACCGGCCGGCCGTTCACGAACACGGCCCGGCCTTCCACCCGCACCTCGTCTCCGGCAACCGCCATCACCCGCTTGATGTAGTCCTTGGACTGATCTCGGGGATACCGGAACACGATCACCTCGCCCCGGTCCGGTGTGTCCCACTGGGCCAGCCACAGGTTGCTGAGGGGGACGCGGAATCCGTACAGGAACTTGTTCACGAAGATGTGATCGCCGATCTCCAGGGTCGGGATCATCGAACCGGTGGGGATTTTGAACGCCTCCACCACGAATGCACGCAGCAGCAGGGCGACCAGGACCGCCACCGCCAACGACTCGGCGTATTCCCGGGTCGCGCTCTTCTTCGCAAAACCGAGGGCCTTGTCGGCTTCGGCGTCCAGGGCCTCCATCGCCTGTCGAAGCCTCCGACCCTCGGGTGACCTCAACTCCGTCTCGACCCGTTCGGTGGCCCGCTCCAGGGCTTGGTTCTGCCCGGAATCGAGGCGCGACCGGTGCTTTTTGGCCAATCGCCGGACCTCCTTCACGAGCAGCCGAGCCCGCTTTCGATCCTTGCGGGTGGCCGGTGCCTTGGTCGTTCCGGTCACTCCTCGTCCACCCTCAGCACGCTCAAGAAGGCCTCTTGCGGGACTTCGACCGCGCCCACCTGCTTCATGCGTCGTTTGCCTTCCTTCTGCTTTTCCAGGAGCTTCCGCTTTCGAGAGATGTCGCCGCCGTAGCACTTGGCGGTAACGTCCTTTCGATAGGCCTTCACCGTCTCACGGGCAATGATCTTGCTGCCGATGGCCGCTTGGATCGCAACGTCGAACTGCTGGCGGGGAATGATCTTTCGCAACTTCTGTGCGAGCGACCGGCCCCGGTCGTACGCCCGATCGCGGTGTACGATGATCGAGAGCGCGTCGACAGCCTCCCCGTTCAAAAGAACGTCGAGCTTGACCAGTGGCGCAGCCCGATAGCCGGCCAGCTCGTAGTCCATGGAGGCGTAGCCACGGGTCACGCTCTTCATCTTGTCGAAGAAATCGTAGACCACCTCGGCGAAGGGCAGATCGTAGTAAACCACCACCCGGTCGGAACCGACATACTCCATGTTGGTCTGGGTTCCGCGCCGCTCCTCACACAGCTTCAGGAGCGGCCCGACATATTCGGTCGGCGCTTGAATCTTCATGGCGACGATGGGCTCTTCGAGCCGTTCGGTCTTCTCGCTGGGCGGCAGGTCCGAAGGGTTGTCTACCTTGAGCTCCGTGCCATCCTTCATGGTGACCCGATAGATCGTCGTCGGCGATGTGGTGATGATCTCGGCCGAGAATTCGCGCTCGAGTCGCTCCTGCACGATGTTCATGTGGAGCAGACCCAAAAACCCGCAGCGAAACCCCAGGCCCAAGGCCTGAGAGGACTCGGGCTCGAACGAAAACGCAGCGTCGTTCAGCCGGAGCTTTTCCAGGGCGTCTCGGAGCGCGTCGTATCCAGAGGATTGAATCGGAAAAAAACCCGCGTAGACCATGGGCTTCACGTCCCGAAACCCCGGCAGGCGCTCGGGGGCCGGCCGTTCCGCATCCAAGACCGTGTCGCCCACCTTGGCGTGGCGAACCTCTTTGATGCTGGCTGAGAAAAAGCCCACATCCCCGGCAGAGATTTCGCTCACTTCTTTGGGAAATGGCGCGAAAACGCCGACCTCTTGAACCTCGAAGCGGCGCTCCCGGTTTTCGCCGAAGACGATCGACTGCCCCTTTTTCAGCCTTCCGTCCACCACCCGGATCAAGCACATGACGCCCCGGTACGGGTCGAACCAGCTGTCCATGAGCAAGGCGCGCAAGGGGGCTTGCCGATCTACCTTCGGAGGCGGCACCCACTCGACCAGTGCCTCCAACACGTCCTGGATACCGAGACCGGTCTTGGCCGACGTGAGGATCGCCATCTCGCCAGGCAGGCCGACCACGTCTTCGATCTCTTGCCGAATTTCGTCGGGTCGCGCCGCCGGCAGGTCGATCTTGTTGATGACCGGCACGATCTCCAAGTTGAGGTCCACCGCCAGGTAGACGTTGGCCAGAGTCTGGGCCTCGACTCCTTGGGCTGCGTCGACCACGAGCAGCGCGCCCTCGCACGCAGCCAGCGACCGGGACACCTCGTAGGCGAAGTCCACGTGACCGGGGGTGTCGATCAGGTTGAAGCGGTAGGTCTGCCCATCCTTGGCCCGGTAGGAAAGCCGGACCGCCTGGGCTTTGATCGTGATCCCACGCTCCCGCTCCAGGTCCATCTTGTCCAGGAACTGGGCGGAGCTTTCCCGTTCGGTCAGGGCGCCCGTGAACTCGAGGATCCGGTCGGCGAGCGTCGACTTGCCGTGGTCGATGTGAGCGATGATCGAGAAGTTTCGGATCCGCTCGGGCGGAAAGTCGGGGTCTTCGCGCATGTTCTCGGGTCTCGGGGTCAGAGGTGGCGCTTGCCTTCGCGCGGCGGGATCAGAGGCTGCCGGTCCTCCATGTCGTAGTCCTTCCGGAGCGGGTGCCCTTCGAACTGCTCGTACAAGAGCACCCGCCGCAGGTCCGGGTGGCCTTCGAAACGAATGCCGTACAAGTCCCACGCCTCTCGCTCCATCCAGTATACGGAGCGCCACAATTCCATGATCGAGGGGACGACCGGATCGTCCTCGTCGACCTCGACCTTGATGCGCAAGCGGTGATTCCGCGTGACCGAGTACAGGTGGTAAACCACCTCGAAGCGAGGTTCCTTTTTTCCAAAGTAGTCGACGCCGGTCAGATCCGACAGGAGCTCGAAGCTGGTGACGTCGTCGTCCCGCAAAAAGCGCATGAGCTCAACCAAACGGTCGCGGCGGACGACTGCGGTCTCGTCTCCGTGCTCCGCATGGGTGTGCACGATCTCGTCGGGGAACTGTTCGACGAGACGGTCCAGGACCTCCTTGCTCACGGGGCCTTCTCGTTGGTCACCGGAAGCAGCGGACTCCGCTCCTTCTGAATTTTGTCCTGCAGCATCATCAGCGCGTCGATCACCGCTTCGGGCCGAGGGGGGCACCCGGGGATGTAGACGTCCACCGGAATGATCGTGTCGATGCCTTGGACGGTGGCGTAGTTTCGGTAGAATCCACCGCTGCTGGCGCAGACCCCAAAGCTGATCACCCATTTGGGATCGGCCATCTGCTCGTAGATGTTTCGGAGAATCGGCGCTTGTTTGTGGGTGATGGTCCCGACGACCATCAGCAGGTCGGCTTGTCGCGGGGAAAACCGGGGAAGCTCGGTGCCAAAGCGGGCGTGGTCGTACCGCGGCCCGGCGGTGGCCATGTACTCCATGCCGCAGCAGGCCGTGACGAAGGGGTACTGAAACAAGGACCACTTGCGGCCCCAATTCACCGCGTTCTGGACGCCCCCGTTTCGGTTGAGCAGCTTCCGGAAAAACCCTTCAGCGGCATCCACGGTGGTGAGCGTCGCCTCGTTGCCCAACAGGCTCTCGGTCGTCATCGCCTATCATCCTAGGTCCGCCGCTTACCCCGCGTCGAGGGAAACGGGGGCTTCGTCGGTTCGGGGTCAGTCCCAGTCCAGGGCGCCTTTCTTCCATACATAGATGAGGCCGAGAGTCAGGACCGTCACGAAGGTGAGCATGCTCCAAAAGCCCAGCCAACCCAGCTCGCGGTAGGTGACCGCCCACGGAAACAGGAACACCGCCTCCATGTCGAACAGGATGAACAGCAGCGCCACGATGTAGTACCGCACCGAGACCCGCTGTCGAAACGGCCGATTCGGGATGTTGCCGCACTCGTAGGGCTCGGACTTGCGCCAGTTCGGGGCCCGCGGACCCAGGGTCGACGTCAGCGTGTGGAGCACCCCGGCCACCCCGACCGACAAGGCCACGAGGATCAGCACGGTGAAGTAGCTCGCCATCAGCCGGCGCCATACCTGGCTGCCCTGGTCCTGACAACCGGCGTCATCGGCGCTAGGTTCGCCCGGTGATGCGAGCTGTGTGGCCCTTTGGCTGGGCGTTGCTTGTGGGCCTGGTCCTCGGCGCCGACGGGGCGGCAGCCAAGACCCCGTGGGAAGAGCTTTTCGGGCCGGGAAAGCCTCGGATTTGGAGTGACCCGGAAGGGCGCTTTCAGCTGGACCTGCCCATCGGATGGGAGGCCGAAGCCCCGGAGGACGGCGCGCCGGTCCGCATCCACAAAAAGCACCCCGACTACGGAACCACGGCGCTCGTGACCGTGGCCGACCGGCGCCTTCCGCCGGGTACGGCTCTGCGGCACCTGGAGAGCCACGTGGCCAAGGAGACCGCCACCCGGTCGCCAGGCTACGAGCTGCTCGACCGCTCGGTCCGAGAGGGACCGGGCCGCCGGGCCGTGTGGCGGTATTTTCGGTACCGCCACCGGGGCAACGTCGAGCTGATGCGGGAGGTGGTTCAGGTGCTGACTCTGGCAGGGGAGCGGGCCTTCATCATTACCCTGACCACCCCCTACGGCGCGCGGGGGGCGTTTTGGGAGGACTTCGAGACCATGATGGACGGGTTTTCCGGTCGGGCTCCCGGACAGGAATCTTGGGACCAGCCCGAAGAGCGCCGCCGCATCCGGGCCGGCGAAATGATCCATCCGGACGCCATCGGGTACTGACCGGGCCATGCTCCTGGCGGTGGACATCGGGAATACCAACGTGACCCTCGGCCTGTTCGATGGGCCTGCGTTGCTTCGATCCTGGCGCCTCGCCACGGTGCAGCACCGCACCGCCGACGAGTACGGCATCTTGGTTCGCACCCTCCTGACCCAGGCCGGCTTGGACCCGGCCTCGATCCGAGACGTGGTCCTGGCTTCGGTGGTGCCCGCCCTCACCCGCACCGTCCAGACCATGCTGGATGCGGTGGTCGGTCGGCCGGTCCTGACCGTGGGGCCTGGGGTGAAGACCGGCGTCGCCGTTCACTACCGGCCTCCGACCGACGTGGGTGCCGATCGGGTGGTCAACGCCGCCGCCGCGTTCGAGCGCTACCGAACGGCCTGCATCGTCGTGGATTTCGGAACGGCCACCACTTTCGACTGCATCGGCTCGAAGGGCGACTACCTCGGCGGTGCCATCGCGCCGGGCGTGGACTTGGCCCTCTCCGCCCTGCTCGCCCGGGCGGCAAAGCTGCCCAAGGTCGAGCTGGTTCAGCCCGACGCGGCCATCGGAAAGAGCACCGTGGCGTCGATCCAGTCCGGATCCTTCTTCGGCTATGTGGCCTTGGTCGACGGCCTCGTCGACCGGATCCGGTGCGAGATGGGAGGGCCGCAGCCTCCCGTGCTCGCCACCGGTGGGTTGGCGCGAGGCCTGGCCGAGGCCTCCCGCACGATCCAGGACGTGGACGAGGACCTGACCCTGCGGGGCCTTCGACTGATTCACCAACGAAATACGAGCCGGGCTTCGGCAGAGCCCCCGGATCCGGCCCGAACCCCCGAACCGTCATGACCGAAATCCAATCCGAATCCTGCCCCATCGCTTCCGACCAGCTTCCGCCGTCGGTGGCCCAAGCCGCGGGCCCGAACGCTTCGGCGAAGGCCAAGATGATGACCGCCCGCGGCTTCGTGCCCGGCATGGCGGCCGCCGACGTGGTGTTCGCCCAGTTCGTCCTCCGTTGGGATGCCGACGCCCGGATCGCCGAGGCGGCCCACGCCGCCCTCGAAAACCTGCCGCCTCCGGTGGCCAACGCGGTCCTGTCGGACCCCAAGATCCACCCCGAAGTCCTCGGGTTTCTCGCGGAGCTCCACGCTGGCCAAGAAGCATACATTGAAAAGATTCTTTTAAACCCATCGCTTCCAGCGTCGGCCGTGATCGAAGTGGCGAAGGTGTGTTCGGAGCGCATCGTTTCGAACCTTATCGTCAACAACCAGGCTCGGCTTCTCGAAGCGCCCCAGATCTCTCTGTCGCTTCTCGAGAACCCGGCGGCCCTCAAGTCCGACGTGGATCGAGCCATCGACTTCTTGGTCCGCAGCGGTCAGATCCTCGATCACCCGCAGTTCGAAGAAGCCTTGATGCGGCTCGGCGCCGACGACCGAAAAAAGGCCGCCGATCAGGTCGACCTGAAAGCCCACCAGGACATGCTCGCTCCCGAGCATCGGTCCGACCGAGAGGATGAAAGGGACGAGGAAAAGAAGCGCGAACGGCAGCTCATCACCGAGGAGGAAGAGGCCGGCGAGGAAGCGGAGCTCACCATCGAACAGCGGCTTCGCACCATGTCCGTGGCCGAAAAGGTGGCTCTCGGGACCAAGGGCAACAAGACCGTCCGCAACATCTTGCTCCGGGACACGAACCGTCTGGTGGCAGTCGCGGCCATCAGCAGTCCCGCGATCACCGAACAGGAGATCATCGCCGCCGCCAACAACAAGAGCGTGCATCAAGACGTGATCGGTCACATCGTCCGCGATCGAAAGAACAACTGGGTTCGAAACTACCAGGTCAAGTTGGGCTTGGTGAATAACCCCAAGACGCCGGTCACCGACGCCACGAAGTTCCTGCCTTTTTTGAATCCGCGCGACCTGAAGTCGGTGGCCAAATCGCGCAACGTGCCCGGCCCGGTCCGAAACGCCGCGGCCCAACTGGACAAGAACAAGCGCCGGTGACGCTCGGCTCGCTCAGGGATGCAGCGCGTCTTGGGACGCCACCGCTTCGGGAGCCCCGTTGTCCACTTCTTCGATCTCCTGGAGCATCTTGAGCGCGATCTCGATGGCGTGCCGTGCCTTCGAGGCAGATTCCTCGGTGTCGCCCCGCCGCTTCTGCTCCCGCTCGGCCCGCTCCTCCACTTCCGACAGGCGCTGCTGGATCCCTTCGAGTTCGGAGCGGGCGGACTCGAGCTCGAGGCCCTGACCCCGGTGGGCTTCTTCCAGGCTGTGGTGCTGCCGCTCCAGGTCGGCAAAGCGGCCCCGCAGTTCCTCGAGCTCTGCTTCCACCGACCGTTTGTCATGGGCCAGTTGCTCGTTTTCGGACCGCTGGGCCGACAGGCGATCTTCCAGATCTCGGCGTTGGGCCTCCAGGTCTCGCACCTGATCTTCCAAGGCACCTTTGGCTTCCCGAAGCTCGTTTCGCTCGCGCTCCGCCGACGCCTGGCGATCCTTCAGTTCGGCGATCTCGTTCGACAGCTGGGCTTTGTCTTCTTCGAGCCGCCGCTCCGTGTCCTCCAGGTCCTTTTGGGCCCGCTCCAGGCTTTCGATGCGTTCCCGCTGTTCGCTGTGGACCGATTCGAGTCGGCCCTTTTCGTCGGACATCTGCCCGATGCGCTGCTCCGCTTCCTGCAGCTGGTCGCCGAGATCCGCCATCTGGCGACGGGCATCGTCCCGTTCTTCCTCGGTCTGCTGAAGCCGGTGCTCGACCTCCGTCCGCTTGGAATGCTCCTGGTCTCGCTCTTCTTCGGCTTGAACGATGCGGCCCTCCAGCTCCATCTCGCGGTCGCGGAGGCCCAGCATTTCTTTATCTTTTGAATGGAGCCTGTCCCGGAGCTCCAGGATCTCGTGATCCTTGTGGTTGAGCTCCTTTTTCAGATTGTACAGCTCCCGGGAGGCAGCGCTCGGCGGCTGGCTCGCGGAACTGGGGAGCTGGCTCGACGCCGCTTCCGCCGCCCGACGGGCTGTCGATTCTCGCTCGAGCCGCCCTTCCAGCTCGGCGATGCGCCGCCGCAGGGCATCGGCGCCGTCCACGTGCTCGGGAGGTGCTCCCACGGTGGTCAGGGCCTCGTCTTCGTCCATGGAAACCGGCACACCCACCCCCGAGCTCAGGTCGATGCGAGAACCGTTGCCCTCGGAGATGGCCTCCAGCGCGGAATCCAGCGAATCGGCCGCCACCGCGATGGCTTGGTCCACATCGAAGTCTTCGCCGGAGTCCACGGGCGCGTCGGCCTCGATGCTCAGGTCGTCCAGGTCGACCGGCTCTTCCTCCGTGATGGCCGGAGCGTCCAGGCTGATGTGCCGACCCAACACCTCCATGAGCTGCCCCATTTCGAAGGGCTTGTTCATGTACTCGTCCGCCCGCACCTTCAGCTTTTTGTGGTGCTCGAAGGTCGACTCCGAAGCCTCGGCCGAAGTGAACACCAAAGGCACGGACTTGAGGTTCGGGTCCTTCTTCAGCTTCGCGCAGATGCTGTACCCGGACATCTTGGGCAGCTCCGCGCAGAGCACGATGGCCGCCGGGCGGACCTTTTGCGCCAGCTCCAGCCCCTCTTTGCCGTCCGCCGTGGTCCGAGACGGCCAGCTGCGCTCCGCGAGGGACTGGGCGATGGATTGGGCGACAGGCTGCTCCGCCTCGATGATCAACACGTCTTCGGCCATGAGACGCCGGAAACGTACGTCCGACCCCAGATCGTGTCAAATGGCCCTCAGGGCCGGTCTCGTGCGCTCACGAGCTCAAAAGCTCGCCGCCAACTGCTTGAGCTCGACCGGCTCGATCTCGCCGACCACCGAATAGACCAATCCGTCGTCCTCGAAATAGGTCACGTTGTAGCCGCGGTGGCGACCCACCAGGACTTGCCGGCCGCCGGCTTCGTGCGGAACGAAGTGCTCCGGCCTCCGAAATCCGACCCGCTTGGGGAACGCGAAGACGGACACCCGGGAGCCGCGCTTTTCGTACATGAGGTAAGCGGTGTCCCGGTCCTTGATGTGGGCCAATCGCGCACCCACCAAGCGAAGGTTTGGAATGTGTCGTTCCACCGTGGGCAACGGCACGTCGAAACCCAGCCGGCCCTGGAAGAACGAGCGGACCGTCGCCGGGTTGCCCCGGGGGCGCACATCCGGGGGCGGGTTCGTCGAATGCACGGAGACGGGACCTTCGGGGTCGAACTCCTCTTGCACCGTCACCCAACTGACCACCGCCAAACCCGCCAAGGCGATGCACGCGGCCAAAGCCCGACCGGAGGTTGCGCGGCCGGACCCGGGGTGAACCTCGTTCAGGGTTGCGACCACCTGAGCGCGCAGGTGGGACGGCGTCGCCATGTCGTCGGTCGCCTGCTTGAGCTTGTGCCGAAAGCCGCTTTGAAAGCGCATTTCCCGGTCGAATGTGGCGGCCACATCCGGCGACGCCGCCAACTCCCGCCGGATGCGCCGTTCTTCTTCTTGGGCCAGCTCACCGTCCAGGCTGAGCTCTACCCATTGTTCGACCTCTCGCCCGTCCATGTGCGGTCGTACAACCCGCGGTCCACGGGACATCATCCCAATTCCGCGAGCGTCCCCATGGAGCCAGGGCTCGAAGCAGTGCGCAAGTTCTGCCGAGCGTTCAGCCGGCTTTGGCGGATTTTTTCTGCTTTCGATACTGGTCCAGGCTCACCGTGTTCCCGCAGTCGTCCTTCGGCGGCTGCAAGACGCCTTCCCGAACCGCGTAGTCGTACAGGGCCTTTTGGAGAATCCTTCGCCCCCGAAACAGCCGACTCATGACCGTTCCCACCGGGCAGCCGACGATCTCCGCGATCTCCTTGTACGAAAAGCCCTGAATGTCGGCCAGGATCACCACCATCCGGAAATCCACGGGGACCTGGTCCAGGGCTTCGATGACTTCGTCGGACAGCAGTCGGTCGAAGAAGTCGGCCTCGGGGGCCTTCAGGGCGTGATAGTTTTCTGACGACACGAACCGGTCCAGCACCACGTCCTCGGCGGGCGCCTCGGCCACTTCGCGCTCTTTTACCTTTCGGCGGTACTTGTTGATGAAGGTGTTCGTCTGAATCTTGAACAGCCAAGCTTTGATGTTCGTCCCGCGCTCGAAGGAGTCGAAGAAGCGGAACGCCTTCAGATAGGTGTCCTGCACCAGGTCCTCCGCCTCCCTCGGGCTTCGGGTGAGGCGCAGTGCCGCACCGTATAGCGCGTCCAAGTGCTCGAGGGTCAGCGCTTCGAATTCGCTGGCGTCGTGTTTCCTTCTTCGTTGAAACCCAAACATCTTCACTCCCATCTCCGGGCGGGGCGAGCCCGCTCCCTGCTCCGCCTGACAGAGCAAGCACGACCCGTGCCACCCCGCGGAGCTGGGCGGTCCGCCTTCCGGGGGGGCTTCCCCAGGTTAAGCACACCCGGGTGTGGGTCAATTCGACCCGGGTCGTGACCATCTGTCTCGGATGCGATTCGCACTCTTCCTGTAGACGGTTTTTCTCGCCGAAGGTTTCATGGGCCGGTGGCGTGCGCCGTCACGTGGGGCCTGTGGGCCACGATGCTCGGGTTGACCCCGAGTGGGACCGGCACCGCCCGGCAGTTGTCGGCCCGGTGGGACGCGGACATGCGCGTCGACCCGGAACTCACGGCGGTGGCCGCAACCCGGGCCCGAGAGGTCCTGCACCGTCGCGCCGGACCGACGTCCCGCTGGCTCGACCGGCTGAAGCAGACCCGACTCGGCGACGCCCATCTCAGCCCGTGGATGGCCACCGGAACCGATCCGGCCCGGCTGTTGAATCGGGTGGCGGTGCTTGCGCGCCCGGACGACGGACCGCAGCCGACCCACGTGGGGGCCGGCTGGGCCGAGCACGGCGGGCGCTGGGCCCTGGTGGTGCTGCTCGCGCACCGGTGGGTTGAATGGCGGGTCGTGCGCACCAAACGCGGCATCCTGGCCGCCCGAGGCAGACCGCTGCGTGGCTTGACCGAGCCGGGCCTGGAGGTTTTGCGGCTGGGTCCTTGCTCAGCCGGCGATTGCGCGATCGATCGGACGAAGTCGAGTCCCCCCTACCGGATCGCGCTGGGGGCCCCCGGGACCGGCGGCGGCTTTCGGTCCGTGGAGGTGTTGGCCGAGACGCGGTTCGGACCGACGGTGGTCGGCCTGTGGTGGTTTGGAACCCCGCCGTCGACGCCGTTCGCCGATGCGCCGGCTGTGGATTGGCCCGGGCTCGCCCGGCGCTCGGTGGGACTGCCGGCGCCGACCCGGAATCCGCGCCTGGAGCGAGCGGCCACCTTGCACGCCCGGCGCATCTGCCCAGGTCGCTGGGCGGCCCATCGGCTGGGCACCCGAGATTCGCCGGCGGCCCGAGCCCGGGCTCAGGGCTACCTGGCTGCCGTGGGCGAGAACGTGGCCATGGCCCCGACGGTGGCGCGCGCCCACCAAAACCTGTGGTGGAGTCCCGCCCACCGCCGCCTGCTGACCGACCCGGACGTGGCGACCTTCGGGGTCGGCCGGACCCGGTCCGGGAACCGGGCCTGCGTGGTGCAGTTGTTCGGATTCGGGCCATGAAACGACCGGGCCAGCACCGAGGTTCAGGGGCGAAAGCCGGCGTTCACCAGGTCCTGCAGCAGGTTGCAGTAGGCGTGAAACCCCGCCGCACCCCAGATGGCGCCGGTTCGCGCTCGGAGCCAACCGAACAGCAGGCTCGGGAAGAAGGGAGCCAGGCGAGCCGGGTTCCACTCGCCCGCGAAGTGGGCGGCCGCGAACACCGCCGAGGCCGCGAAAAGGCCTCCGCCCACGGCTGCGCCCCCGATCCGGCGAACGGTGCCCCAAGCGGCGTCGAACCGGGACTGCAGGTACCCCCGAAAAAACGCTTCCTCGGCCACGGCCACCACGGCCAGCTCGAGCAAAAAGCCCGCAGACCAGCTCTTCGGAAGGCGCAGGGCCACTTCGCTCGGACTTCCCATCCACCACCAGGCGCCGGCGGCGTAGGGGACCGTGATGGCGGCGGCCATAGCCAGACCCCAGCCGGCGTCGGCGCGGAGCCGGTCGGAGCGCAGCCCCAGCTCGGCCAGGGACACGTCGCCCCGGTCGGCCCGAAGAAACGGCCCGTACAGCTGCACGGCCCAGACGGCGGTGATGGCCACCGAGCCGACCCACCCCGGCACGACGCCCTGCAGGATTTTGACCCCGCCGATCAGGACCAAGATCCCGGCCGAGGCCCACACCGCTTCCCGCAAGGCCGTGCGCTCCGCCATCTGCGGTCCGGCCCTAACACCCCAGGCGACATCCTGGCAGCTCCCAGGACCCGTGCCCCGGGCGAGGCCCGGCGGGCCACGACGGGATCCGACCCGTCCCGTCCCCCGCGAACCTCGGATCGAGGGCGCGCCGTGGGGGCCCGCACGTTGAACACCGGCCCGCCCGCGATCGTCCCACGGCGCATGATGGTCTCCCTGTCCGCTGCCCTGATGTTCTGGGGCGCGTGGGCCGCGCCCGGTCGGGCCGGGCCGCCGGTGCCCGGTGACGCGGCCCCCCCGTCGGCCCGCGCCACACCTGGAGGTTCCCCGGGCCGAGCGTGTGCGGGGATCCGGGCTCTTCAGGTCGCGAGCCCCCCGGCTCCACTTCGCAGCGGCGAGGAGCTGGGGTGGCGGCTCACGGTGGCCGGTGCGTACGTCGGCAAGCTCGAGACCAAGGTCGGACGGCCCCGGGAGGTGAACGGTCGAACCCTCCTGCCGCTGTTCGGGCGGGCGCGCACCACGGCCTTGGTCGCCAGCATCAAACCGTTTGTCGGACGTTACATGACCATGGTCGACCCGGCCGATCTCCGGCCGATCGGCCTGCAAACCGAGCTCACCTATGGCGACGATCCGCGCTGGGAAAAAGTGAGGTTTCGAAAGGAACAGCGCCAGGTGGAAGCGCGCTTCTTCGCCGCGGGCAAAAAGGGCCGGCGAGGATACCTGACGGACCACGGGGCCACGGACCTGCTGACCTTGCTCTACACGGCCCGCCGCATCCGGATCTCAAAGGGCGATTCCGCCTGCCAGGACGTCTTTGGAGCCCGCCGCCTGTGGCGCATGACCGGTCGGGTCACCGGCACGACCGAGGTCTCCACCCCCGTGGGAAAGAAGACGGCCCATCGGCTGGAGCTTCGGTTCGTCCGAAAGCCGCACCCGAGTCTTCGTCGGCACGACCCACCGACCTACGACCTGGTCGCGTTCGTTTCGAAGGATGCCTACCGGACTCCGCTGCGATTCGAGGTGAAGCTGAGCGGCATCACCGCGGTCGGCCACCTGGACCGCTGGACCTTCAGCGGCTCCGACGAAGATTGGGCCATGTTCGATTGAAGCCGACCGGCCGCGTGCCGGAATACGCCCTCGACGAACCCGACGCACCCGGATCGGTCGGCCCCGCTCCGCTCGATGGAACGACCCCCTCCGTCAACTGGCTGGTGGTTCCTTCGGACCCGGTATGTTACGGGAGCGTGCTCAGCGGCCGGCTGGGTTGCAGGAGGGAGCATTGAAGACAGTCTCAGTTTTCGACGCCGTGCGTCAAAAGAGCTTGCACTTCGGGGCGGTGGGCGTCGCCCTCGCCGTCGGCGCGTGCGCCGAGGACGTGGGCCAAGATCCGGTGGTCGGCCCGCAGCAGAGGGTGACCGCACAGTTCGACCCGACGAACCCGATCCCCGTGCTGACGCAGGTTCCGACTCCCACCGCGCTGGTTCAGGACCCGACCACCGGGGACCTGGACCTGGAAGCAGTGGCGCCCGAGCCTTGTGAGGGCCAGACCGCTGCCCAGTGCCTGGCCTTCGCCGGGTCCGGAGGGTGGCCAGTCAACGTGTTGCCCACGTTGCTGTTCGAGGACTTCCTTCAGGAGGCCACGATCGAGGACGGCATTCGCTTGCTGCGGCTCACCGGCGACGCGATGAACCCGATCGAGTCGGTCCCGTTCACGGCCATGCAGTCGGCGGTCCCGGCGCCGCCGGCGGCCTGCCAAGCGGCATTCGGCTACGCCGATTCGGACATCCCGTTTTCGGTCGAGGTCACCTTGGTGCCCGACGGGGGCCTGCTGGAGCCTGGCTCCCGCTACTTCGTGTTGGCCAACCGAAACCTGCGGGCCGTGCCCCTCGATACGGACGGAGACGGAACGGCCGACACGGAACCCCGGCCGGTCGAGCCCTCGGACCTGTTCTTCTTGCTGGCGGTCAACGGCACCGACGGAAGCCGAGACGATTCGGGGGTCATCGAGCAGCTCCCGATCCCCGTTCAGCAAGAAGAGGTCGGCTTCCAGTTGGTGGGTCCGCTCCTGACCCAGGTCGAAGGCTCGGTGCGAGCCTCCCTTCCGGACGATGCCACCGAAGAGATGATCCAAGCCGCCATTCAAGAGACTGCAGCGAGCCTATTTCAGCTGCGGGAGTTCTTCGTGCAGACCCTGGCGCCCTTG
This sequence comes from Myxococcales bacterium LLY-WYZ-16_1, assembly GCA_031800475.1. Classification (GTDB taxonomy): domain Bacteria; phylum Myxococcota; class Kuafuiibacteriia; order Kuafuiibacteriales; family Kuafuiibacteriaceae; genus Kuafuiihalomonas; species Kuafuiihalomonas phototrophica. The sequence continues at coordinate 8,606 of DAPKRQ010000185.1, read as the reverse complement.
GAGCAGGCGGGCCTGGTCGAAGACCGAAACGACCTGGTCTTCGCGAACACCTGGACCACCCAGCCCGCGTCCAGCGTCCAGCCGGCGACGGTGGTGTTCGACCCGGCCGCAGAGCCTCTTCCCGACGTGCCGATCCCGATGGCGCCGATCTTCACCGAGCCGACCACCGACCCGGCGGACGGCAGCCCAGACGTGGTGAACGACGTGCAGCTCGACATCCCCGGCACCGACCTGAGCGCGGTCCTGGCCGGCTTCAACGTCCTGAACGGTCTTTCGACCTTGGCCCCGATCAACTTCAACGTTTCGGCTCCCCTCGATGGGACCACGGTCGAAGGCAACGTGGTGATGTACCGCTACGATCCGACCACCAACCAGCCACTTCAGCCCGACGGCAGTCCGGTGCCGGCCGGCGAAGACGCAGCGGCCGTGCCGATCCAGGTCACGGCCGACGGCACCGCCGTGACGATCCAGCCGGCGGGGCCCCTGGCCGAGGACGCGTTCTATGCCGTGGGCTTTCGCGGCGGCGGCAATGGGGTGCTCACCGCAGACGGGCGGCCCCATGTGGCGTCCAGCGCCTTTTCGCTGATCCGGAGCTTCACCGAGCCGCTGGTGGAGCTGTCGCAGACCGGGACCATCGCCGGCTTGAACGAGACGGCCCGGAACGCGGTGGAATGCTCGATTTTCAGCGAGACCGGTCAGTTTCCGCCCCGAAGCGATCCGCCGGATCCCCAGACCGACCCGGTGGTGGCCCAGTTGGCCGGCCTCGAGCTGGAAGTGGACCGGGCCCGCTTTCAAAACGCCCTCGAGGTCTTCGAAAACTTGAACACCCCGGTGCCCCGAAGCGAGCTCGCCCTGGCCTTCCCTTACAAGACCCAAGACATCAACAGACTGGTGGGACAGGTCGATGGGCAGCTCCTCGACGTCTACGAGACCCTCGAACCGGCGGAGCCCGACGTGATCGGGCCGGTGGTGGACCTGTCCGGGGTGGACGCCCAGGCGGTCGTCTGCGCCACCCTGTGCACCACCGGTTATTTCGAAATCCCGGTGCCGAACACGGACACGATCGCTCGGCAAGATTGCCCGAACGTGCAGGACCCGAACGTAGACCCGGCCGACGTGGCCGAGCTCCTCGGGCACCCCCTGTGCCAAGCCAACGTCAGCAACATCACCGACCTGGAGCTGTACAGCGTGCGACAGTACGACCTGCTCGAGGGCAGTCCATTCGGTGGCGCCGGCACCTTCACCGAAGCGGCCATCGACCCGATGCAGGACGGCCCCCGGGTGAACCGCATGAACGTCTGGTTGGTGTCGGGACGGCCGCCGGGAACACCGGTGCCCGACGCCGGCCAGCCCGTGGTGATGTTCCAGCACGGCCTGACGGTCAGCAAGGAGACCGGTCTGCTGTTCGCCAACACCATGGCCGGAGCCTCCGACGGCGGCTGGGCGGTGCTCCTTCCGGACCTTCCATTCCACGGGGAGCGGACCAGCGACCTGGTGGACAACACCACCGGTCAGCCCTGCCCGAACATCGACCCGGACGCCGTGATCTGCGCGCCGAACCCGGACAATACGTGCATGAACGGCTGCGACGGTCTACGGGACGACTCCGGCACCGGTTTCGTGTCCGTGAACATCTACGCCACCCGGGACACCCTGCGGCAGACCGCCATCGACCACCTCACGCTTCTTCGGCACCTGGGAGAGGATCGTTTCGGCGGAAGCATCGACATCGACCCCGCGGCGCTTCACTTCGTGGGCTTTTCTTGGGGGGCGGTGACCGGCAGCAAGACCCTGGCCTTCGCCGAAGAGATCCAGGCCGCCGTGCTGAACGCCACGGGTGGGGGGCTCACCAATGTGCTCCTCACCTCGACCCCAGAGCTCACCGGGGCGCTTTTCGCGGGCCTGGCTCAGTTGGGCGTGTGCGAGCTGATCGACCCGATGAACCCCGGCCTCGGCTGTCAGCCCAGCCTGCTCTTCGACCTCTTCTTGCTGCTCGCCCAGACCGCGGTGGACCCGGGAGACCCCCTGGCTACGGCGATCGGCCTGGATCAGGCCTTCGTGGCCAACGATCTGCTGGTGCAGATGATCCGACCCGACGGCGTCATCGACAACGACACGACCTTCGCCCAGGCGGCGGTGTACGGGTTCTTCGACCCGACGATGGGCATGCCCACCACGGATCGGTTCCAGATCTTCCCACTGGACTTCCGCTCGGAGGATCCGAACCGATGCCACGGCGCGCTCCTCGCGTTCACGAACCTTGCGGGGCCCAACCCGACCACCTCGTTCTGTGGAACGGACGTGGTCGACGCAATCTGCAACACCTATTCCATTCAAGAGCAGGCTGCGGTCTTTCTGGCCGACGGAATGGTCGTGAACGGACAGGTCCCGCAGACAGTGCAGGACATTTTCGGCTGCAACTGACGCCGCCGAATCAGGGAGGAATGATCAAGTGAAGGCTATCGTTCGGGGCCTATGGGCCCTCTCCGGATTCGCGACGGCGCTCGCTCCCGCCGTCGCCCATTCGGCCGGCTTTCAGCTCAACGAGCAGTCGGCACCGGCCACCGGCCGGGTCAGCGCGGTCACCGCGACCATCAAGGATCCTTCGGCGATCTGGCACAACCCAGCGGGCATCACCCACGCTCAGGGAACCGAGTTCCTGGCGGGCGTGAGCATCATCGTGCCGGACAACGCCTACGAAGGTCCCGGTTTCCCGTCCACGAACCCGGGTGGAGGCATCGTGACGGCCGACCTGAATTCGTCGCCGCCGTCTTTCATTCCCCACGTGTACGCAGTGCAGGCCCTGTCGGACCGGGCCTACGTGGGACTCGGCTTCTACCCGTCCTACGGTCTCGGAAGCAGCTGGGAAGACCAGACCAACTGGCCGGGCCGGACGCAGATCGAAGAGATCGAGCTTCGGACCTTCTTCTTCACCCCGACCGTGGGGCTGAAGCTTCACGAAAACTTCCGCGTGGCGGTCGGGCTACAGCTCGTTCCGGCCACCGTGTTCCTGGCCCAGACTCTGGGGGACGACAACGGAGAGGTGTTGTTTCCTCGGACCTCCCCCGAAACGAACGATGGCCGACTCGAGCTGTCGGGAAGCGCGTTCGGTGTGGGCGCGACCCTGGGCATTCAAGCGACCTTCATCGAGCACCTGAAGCTGGGCTTCACCTACCGGTCGGCGGTGGACTTCAGCTTCGATGGGCAGGCGGACTTTCAGCTCCCGAGCAACGTGCCGTCCACCATCGCCGGAAACTTTCCGGACCAGGAGGGCTCCGCCGAGCTGACCGTGCCCCACAGCTTCAACCTGGGAGTCGGCTGGGAGATGGAGACCTGGACCGTCGAAGCCGTGGCTCAGCTCACCCTGTGGGACAGTTTCCAGGAGCTCGCCATCGATTTCGCCACGGGCCGGCCGACGCCGAGGCTGGCCGAGCCCCGGAACTGGGAGGTCGTGCCCTTCTTCAAGCTCGGGGGCGAGTACCGCCTGAAGGCCTGGAGCTTTCGTGCCGGTGTGGGCTACGACGTGACGCCGAGCCCGGACTCGACGGTGGAGCCGGGCCTCGCCGACGGCAATCGGTTTTTGGTCTCGGGCGGAGTCGGCTACGACTTCGGACCCATTCAGGCCCACTTGGCGTACATGGCCCTGTTCCTCGAAGGTCGAGAGTTGACCGACGAGAGCGTGTTTCCCCTTCGGGGCGAGTTTACCGGCGGGGTCATCCACCTCCCCGCCCTCTCCGTCGGCGTCAAGATTTGACGTTGGCTCCCCTGTCCGGCCCAGCGGGCCATTCGAGATCCGGGTCCGAGCTCCCCTTCTTCGTCCAACGGCCCGCGTGAACGGGCGCGCCGGCCGCCCATCGGTCCGATGACGGTGGCCGCGGGATCGGCGAGCGCGTACGGTGGGGGATGTGAAGGGTGTGTTCCCGGGGCTTGTGGCCATGGGTTGGCTGGCGGCTTGCGGCGATGGAGGCGGCGACCTGGGCCGGGTGCCGGGGTTTGACGGCGGCTTTCTTCGCTGGACGGGCTCCGTCGACCGGCCCGATGGAGGCGACCCGGCGGACCGGGGCGCCCCCGAACTGCCCGACGATGGAGGCGCTCCGTCAGATCTGGGACCCGATGCCGGGGTCTTCGAGCTCGGCGCGGACGCCGAAGTGGAAGACCCCTGCTTGGCGTCCCCGGTGGCCACGGTGTCCGCATCGGTGGCCCTCGCCCGGGCGGATCTTCGGGGCCAGGTGATCGCGGTGATCGACGCGGCCGAGGCCAGTCCTCCGGCGTGCGATCCCTCGGCGTGCCCGCCCGAAGAACCGTGCTGCAACACATGCCGTGCAGAAGTTCGTTTGGGTGGGGTGCTGCCGATCGCCGGCAGCGAGTGCCTGGAGTTGTCGACGGGCTGCGTGGGAAGCAGCTGCGGACTGGTGTGCGTTCCTCCGGTCTTGGGCTTCAGCGAGCGCTTCGTGGGTCGACTGCAGACGGAGGATGGGGAAGTGGTTCTTCAGGTGTTGAGGGGGGAGCCGTGAGTCTCGAAATCGTTCCGGTCCATCTATTGGACGACCTGGCCTGTGGTCGGCTCGACCGGGTGATGGAAGCAGCCCGGGACGCCCTGGCCGGTCGGGCGGGGCATCTGGACCGGATCCGGGCCCGGCAAGACGAGGCCCGGTGGGATCCCCATCGCTGGATCTACGCTGCGGTGCAGGACGGTGAAGCGGTGGGCTTCGCCGATGCGGAGGCGCACTACCCGGACCTCGAATCGGTGACCGTGGCCCAGCTCGCCGTGGAGCGCCCCCAACGACACCGCGGGATCGGTCGGGCCCTGGTTCAGCAGGTGGCGACGCGGGCCCAGGGGACCGGCATCCGCTGGGTCGCGGCCCACACGCGGGTCCGGGATGCCGACGGGTTTTGGACCGGTCTCGGTTTCGAAACCACCGGGCCGGGAGCTTTTCGCTGCCCGGTGGAGTGGGCCGCTGGCCGGGGGATGCCGGCTGCAGTACAGCCCAGCGTCCACTGTGGCCCCTGACGGCAAAGCGCGGCGTCGACCCGAAGGAGCCAAACTCACATGGACGCCGGGCGGACGTCGAACAGGGCCTGTTCGAAGATGCCAGCGATCCACAGGGAGCCCACCTGGCGGCCCCGGCCTCCGCAGGCCTCGAAGGTGTCGAGCCAGCCATCCTTGGTGCGGTTGTTGTGGGGGTGTCCCCAAAACTCCAGGTTCACCAAGCTGTCCGCCGCGTGCACGATCTTTTCCTCCGCCCGATTCCGAAAGAGGTCCTCCAACACCAGCAAACGCTGCGCCACCCGAAGGGCTTCGCGGAGTACGGTTTCCGGTTCGCGCACGTGGTGGAGCACCGTGAAGAGCAGTCCCAGGTCGTACGCGCCGTCTTCGAAAGGGAGGACCTTGCCGTCGTACAGCATTGGCTCCAGTCCGGCTCGGTATGCGCCGTTCTTCACGTCTGCCCCGTCGACCCGGTATCGACGGGCGCGAAGGGTTTCGAGCAAGGTCCCGGGACCGGACCCGATTTCCAGAACCGACGGGCTTCCATCGGGCATCTCGCTCGAGACGAACGAATCGATGAGATCGGCCTTGCGCACGGCATCCCAGCGCCAAAGTCCCAGTGCCAGATCTCCGGCGACCGGAAGGCGCCAAGCTCCGCGGCGAATCTCCTTGCGCCGAGTCACCCTGGGCCCATGGGAGCGGCCGCGGAGGCTCGGCGAGCGCTCTTTCGGATCGCCGCTTCCAAGAAGCGCCGAAACACCTCGGCGTCGTTGGTGCTGCTTTCGAACGTGGCCAGCACTTCACCCTCAGCTGTCTCCACCGAGTAGAAAGGGAGCGCCGCAGTATCGAATCGTTCGACCTGGTCCTGCCGGTAGGTTTCGTGGCGGGGCTCCCCACCGTCGGTATAGAGCTCGACCAGCGTCATCTGTCGCAATAACTCCGCCACCTCCGGTCGCGGGAAGATCGCTTCTTCCATGTAGCGACAGTTGGTGCAGGTGTAGCCCGTGTAGTTGAGGAACAGGAGCTTGCCTTCTCGGGCGGCATCCCGACGTGCCGCCGCCAGGTCTTCGGTCCAGCGAAGTCCGCCGTGAGATCCGGGCCCAGCCGACGCGGCCGCGCCCGGGTACCGAAGAGGAGGCAGCCATCCGTCGAGCCAGCTGCCGAAGGCCCGCCCTTGAAAAAGGCCGGTCGCCAGGTAGGTGGCGAAAGCGAGCATGGCCACAGAGGCCAAGGTGCGGATCACCGACCCGCCCTCTTGGCCGGCGCTCTGCTCCCCGAGCTTCAGTTTTCCGAGCAGGAAGAGCCCTCCGACGACGAACAGGGGCACCCACACGGACAGGACCACGTCCCGGCTCAAAAAGCCCCATCGCCAAACCAGGTCGGCGTTCGAAAGGAATTTCGTTGCAGCCGCCAGCTCGAAAATGCCCAGGACGACTCGGGTCGACGTGAGCCACGTCCCGCCCCGTCCCTGCAGGCTCCGGGCCGCCCGCGGAAACAGGGCCAGCAAAAAGAACGGGAGCGCGAACGCCGTGGCGAACGAAAGCATGCCCAAGGTCGGCCACAAGATCTCGCCCCGGGCGGCCGCCACCAGCACCACACCCACGAAGCCGACGGTGCACGTGAAGAACACGGTCGTGGCGGTCAATGCCGCCACCGCCACCACCACGAAGTCGAAGGCACTCCCCTGCCCCGAGCGCCCCCGCTCGGAGCTTCGACCGAACAAGCCTTCCAGCCGATTGGCCCCTCGCAGCAGCCACTGGGGGGTCTGGATCTCGAAAAGGCCCATCAGGTTCAGGGCGAATGCCAGGAGCGCCAGCCCCAAAAACAGGTTGAACACCGGATGGGCCGCAAAGCGCTGAATTCCCGTGACCCCGAACAGCACCGACGCCAACACCCCGGCGGCGGCAAAGGCGATGACCATGGTGGCCGAGTACACTGCGGCCAGAGCAACAGTGCGCCCCGCGCCAGTTTCTCTGTACTTTGAAAAGAATGATATCGTCAGTGGAATTGCAGGAAACACGCAAGGGGTCGCCAGCGCTCCCAGGCCGAACACGAAAGCCAAAACCAAAAAAGCCCCCAGGGAGCCGTTGCCCTGTCCGTCCGCGAACGAAGCCTGGGCGGACGTCAAAGCCAGCCCAGGGGACTCGTCCGAGCTCGGCGGGGCATCCGTCGCCTTCGCTCGGGTGCCGGGGCCCCCAGGCTCGACGCCGGCCACAGCGCCCGTTGCCGCGGCCAGGGGGCTCCCCTGGGGGGCCCGGTCCGCTCGCTCGGGATCGGTCTGTAGCGTGAACGGAAGGGACAGCCGCTGATTCAGGCACTGGCGCTCGCTGCAGATCTGGCCCCGCACCGACACCCGCCGTTCGTCCGACCGCGGAAGGGAGGCCCCGTCGAACCGGCGCTCCAGCACCACCCGGCCTTCGAAGGCATCCAGGTCGCGCTGAAAGCCTTCATCGTACAGGCGCTTGGGCCGAGGTCCGTGCCAGGGGCCGGAAAAGTCGAGCTGGCCCGACACGTCGACGGTCAAGGGCAACGGTCCCGGACCGGGCTCGAAGGTCCACAGGTGCCAACCCTCGGGCACCTGAAGCTGCAGCCGCAACAAACCCGCGCCGGAGGACCCGTCCACCCAGGCCCGGGCGTCGCCGGTCAGCCGCGGGTCTTCGGCCCGGGCCTCGAAGACCACCGCACACGCAACCAAAGCCAGGCTCGCACTCCATCGTCCCCACATGGTTTCAGGGCCCAAGCAAACACCGGATCCGGCGGCTGTCTGCCCCGAAAACGGCAAATCGCTCGAACGGGGCTCCAGACCCCCTCCGGCATGCTCGACAGCGGGGTCCCCGACTGCGATAGCCTGTCGGGCCAAGGGGGCGTCGCATGCTGTCCACGGTGGAGCGGGTGGTCTTTTTGAAGGGGGTTCAGCTGTTCACCGAGATCCCAGGCTCGGAGCTGGCCCGGGTGGCGCAGGTGGCCGAGGAGCTGGAGCTTCCTCCCGACGTGGAGGTGATGCGCGAGGGCGACCTGGGCGACTCGCTGTACCTGGTCTTGGAAGGCCGGGTCACCGTGTACAAGGGGGGCCGAGAGGTGGCTCAGCTGGGACCTCGGGAATGCGTGGGCGAGCTCGCTTTGCTGGATTCCGAGCCCCGCAGCGCCACCGTGCGCACGGCCGAACCCACCCGCATGCTCAAGCTCGAGCGAGAAGCTTTTTATGAGCTGATGAACGACCACCTGGAGATCACCCGGGGGATCATGCGGGTCCTGACACGACGCTTGCGGGAAACCACCGCCGAGATGGGAATGGAGCGTTAAGGCGCGCACGCCGGGCTCGAAAGGCTCGGCTGGTGCGGCCGGTCCGGATCGTGCGACGCTTCTGTTCGTGAGGTTCGCACGCAGCTGGCTGGCGCCGCTCACCGCGTGCGCGGCGGCCCTCGGGGCCACGGCCTGTCCGGACGACGGATCGCTCACGGAAGCCGAAGGCCAGCTGCAGCTCAGCCCCCGGCGGCTCGACTTCGGGCGGGTGTTCGTCGGGGAGCGGGCGGTCCGCACGGCACGCTTGGCGTCGGTGGGCCGGGGAAGCATCGAGTTTCGGGGCCGCCTGTCGGGCGGTCCCGGCGAAGGGCTGGTG
>DAPKRQ010000184.1:0-9022 GCA_031800475.1 Myxococcales bacterium LLY-WYZ-16_1 | reverse complement strand
TCGTCGTCGTCGTCCCCGTCGTCGTCGTCGTCGTCCCCGATGCCTCGTCCAGTGCCGAGTCCCCCGAACCCGTCCGGTGTCCCGGATCCATCGGCGCCTTCGAACCCGTCCCGTTCCTCCGCTCCGCCCCACCCGGGGGCGGACGCGGACCGTCCGGATCCATCCTCCCCGCCGGCCCCGGGCCGCCTGCCGTCTCGGGCGCCCTCCGCCGCCGAGGGCCGCATCGAGAACGACCGCTGGGCGGGCCGTCCATTTCCGGTGCTCGACGAACAGGGCGACTTGGCCCGCTTTCCCCTGGCCATGCTCCTTTCGGCCATCTCCTACGAGCGGGGCACGGGCATGCTCGATCTGACCCACGACGCGACCCACCGGAGAATCTATCTGATCGAAGGCCGACCCACGTTCATGCAGTCCAACTACGAAGGTGAAAACGTGGGGGCCCTTTTGCTGCGGCGGGGCCGCGTGACCGAGCCTGACTTCGAGCGGTGCTTGCGCTACATGAAGGAAGAAGGCCGCACCCTCCAGCAGTCGTTGCTCGATCTGAAACTCGTGACCGAGCCCGATCTGGCGACGGCCTACAAGCTGTTGGCTGGCCAGCTCTTGCCGTCGGCTCTGGGCATGGCTCGGGGCCGGTACCGGTGGCGCGAAACCGATGCATTCGTCGGGAGGGTGCCCGAGGGCAACTTCGACCCCATGTCTTTGCTGTTCGACGGCATCAAACGATTCGTGCACCCGCCTCAGATCTTCTCCTTCTTCAAGGGGCGCGAAGACTATCCGATCCTGCCGAGCGAGCTCTTCGAGCGACTCTTGCCGTACTTCCGAAAGGCATTTTCGGCCGACAACATCGCCGCTTTGATCGACGGTTCGGCAACATATCGCCGAATCAGCCGTGATCACGCAAATGACGCCGCTACCGTCGTTCCCCAGCTGTTCGCCCTGGTGACCAGCGGTATGGCTGTGGTTCCGGAGCCCGACTCCAGCGTGGACATGATGGCGGCCGTGGAGGCTGCGGCCCAGTCGGCCGGGCAGGAGCAGGCTTGGCTTTCAGACTCGGGTGGAAAACTCGACGTTTCTTCGGGCCGTGAAAACATGGCTCGCGCCATCGATCGCTATTACGACGAGATCATGGCGTCTGATTTTTTTCAGGTGATCGGCGTCGGTCGCGATTCTTCCACCGAAGAGATCAAGGCCCGATATTTCGAGCTGGCCCGGAAGTGGAACCCGGACTTCTACGACGATGCCGAGCTCGGACCTCGCAGGCAGGTTCTCGGTGAAGTGTTCGGCCGGATCACGGAGGCGTATGACACGCTGACCGACCGGGTGCGCCGGGAGGAATACGTGCTCTTCTTGGACCGGAAGGCCAAGGGTCTGCCTACCGACGTGGCTGAAATATCTCGGGCCGAACAGCTCTTCGATCAAGCAGATGCGATGATGAAGCGAGGGGACTGGCCCAAAGCCTGCGAAGTGCTCGCCGAGGCGATCAAGGGGAGCCCGGAACCGACCTACTTCGCCGCCCTGGGCTGGGCGACCTTCAATCTGGAACCCTCTCGCCAAGCCAACGTGACTCGGGCCGTTCAATTGCTGAAGCGAGCCCTGTCCATGCAGCAAAACCTGCCGATCGCCCACCAATACTTGGGCCGGGTCTGCCATGCTCGTGGTCAGATCACCGAGGCGCGCAAGTGGTGGAAGCGATGCCTCGAGCTCGAACCTCACAACGCCGAGGCGATCCGAGGTCTGCGGGCGATCTCGAAAGCCGGTGTCTCCTCGGGCGGCGATGAACCATCGAAGAACGGTCTTCTCGACCGGTTTCTTCAGAAGAAGTAGGCTTTCCTTCGGTTCAAGATACTTCCGCGTTCGTGAAGACCTTCTGGACGTCGTCGTCTTGTTCGAGTCGATCGACCAGACTGCGGATTTCTTCGGCCTGAGCTTGATCGATGGGCGTCGTGGTCTTCGGGATCCACTCCATGCCCGACGACCGAGGCTCGATGCCCTTGGCCTCGAGCGCGGCTTGCAAGGCACCAAAGCCCTCGCGGGCGCACCGAATCACCCACACTGGGCGGTCTCGATCGTCGGTATCTTCGAACATTTCTTCGAGCCCGTGATCGATGAGCTCGAGCTCCAACTCGTCTTTGCCGATCCCTTCGATGGCCTCCGGCTGTACCTGAAAGACGCCGAATCGGTCGAACATGAAGGACACGCTTCCGGTGGTACCCAGGTTGCCATTCTCTTTTTTGAACGCTGCGCGGACGTTGGCCACCGTACGGGTGGGGTTGTCGGTGGCGGTCTCGACCAAAATGGCCACTCCAAATGGTCCGTAGCCCTCGTACAGGATCTCTTCGTAGGACTCCCCGTCACCGGCGCCCGAGGCCTTGTCGATGGCGGCCTGGATCCGGTCTTTGGGCATGTTCACCGCCCGCGCGTTCTGGACGGCCCGGCGAAGCGCCGGATTGGCGTCCGGGTCCGGGCCTCCGGCTTTCACGGCCATGCTGATGAGGCGTCCGGCCCGCGTGAACGCCTTGGCGTCGCGGTCCCCGCGCTTGGCCATGGCGTGTTTGCGGTTTTCGAAGGTCCGACCCATGCCTCAGCGCCCTTTACACGAGGGGGTTCGCAGGTTGAAGAGGCTCGGCCCACCGTTGGGGTTTTTCGGGGCCTCAGGTCCGGAACTTCGTGCCGCTCCGCAGAAGAGCCCAGGCCGCCAGGTTGGCGGCCACCGCGCACGGAAGCACGACCGCGGCGCACCGAAGGACCGGTACGTCGCTGATGCCGATGATCCCGAAGCGGAGACCGTTGACCATGTAGAGCATCGGGTTCGCGGCGCTCACCGCGTTCCACGGAGACGGGAGCATGTCGACCGAGTAGAAGACTCCGCCCAAGAAAGTCAGCGGCGTCAGCACGAAGTTGGGCACCACCGCCAGCTGGTCGAACTTCTCGGCCCAGATGGCCACCACCAGCCCGAGTGCGCCGAAGGTCAGGCAAACCGCCACCGAAAAGAACAAGGTCCAGGCTGGGTGGCTGAGCTCGAAGCCGATGAACGTCACTGCCACGGCCCAGACCATGACCGCCACCAGATGCCCGCGGATCAATGCGGCCACCGCGTATGCGTACAGCATCTCCTGTGCACCGAGCGGCGCCACCAGCAAGTCGACGTAGGTGCCGTTCACCTTGCTCTGAAACAGAGAGGACGACGAGTTCAGAAATGAGTTGCTGATCATCGCCAGCATGACCAAGCCCGGAACCACGTAGTTCACGTACGGAACCCCGTCGACGGTCCGGAGGCGACTCCCCAACGCGACTCCGAACACCAAAAAGTACAGCGATGTGGTGACGAGGGGAGACAGAACGGTCTGCAGCCATACCTTGGTGAAGCGACGGACCTCCTTTCGAAGGAGCGTGGCGGCGGCCACGCCGTTCCATCCCCTCACGACGAGGCTCCAGGGCTCGAGTCGGCTGCCGGACCGTGTTGTCCGGGAGCCATCATCTGTAAAAAGACGTCCTCGAGCGTAACTTGGCGCACCTGCAGGTCCACGATGTCCACGTGGTATCGGACCCGGGCGATGACCCGTTCGAGCTCTTCGGGCGTGTGCCATGCCGCCTCCAGCTCCGTGGGCGTGGACAGTACTCCCTGTATGCCCTCCGGAACGCGGCTCAAGGGCCCGGCCAGGGTCAGCCGGACCTTGGCGGCCTCGTGGTGCCGGTTCATCAGATTGGCGCGATCGTCCACCACGAGCAGCCGCCCGTCTCGGATCATTCCGATCCGATCGGCGAGTTGTTGCGCCTCTTCGAGATAGTGGGTTGTCAAGATGATCGTCGTTCCCTCGCGCTTCAGTCGAAGTACCTCGGTCCACAGATCCTGCCGGAGCTGCACGTCTACCCCGGCCGTGGGCTCGTCCAGAAACAGAAGACGCGGGCGGTGGACCAGTGCCTTGGCGACGAGCAAACGTCGCTTCATGCCGCCCGAAAGCGAGCGCGTGTAGGCCTCGCGCCGATCGTATAGGGCGAATGTCTTCAACAGCGTGTCGACCCATTCGGGGTCTGGCGGACAGCCCATGAACCCCATCTGATTCAGCAGGCTCTCCCGCGGCGTGAAGAAGGGATCGAAGTTGATCTCTTGAGGGACGAGTCCGACCAACCGACGCGTGGTGCGGTACGCCCTCACCACGTCGTGGCCGAACACCTCGATCCGACCGGAGGTGGCCCGGGCCAAGCCCGTGACGCAGGAGATCAGTGTGGTCTTGCCGGCGCCGTTGGGACCGAGCAGGGCGAATATCTCCCCCTCTTCGATCTGCAGCGAGACCTGGTCCACCGCGGTGCGGCTGCCGAAACGCTTGGTGACCCCGTCGAGGACCAGGGGAGGGGCGCTGTTTCGCATCGAGAAGAAGGGGGCCGCCGGACGGCGAAGAGGGTCGACCGGGCCCGCACTCGGCCCGCAACGGCGGGCGCGTGGCCCGTCAGTCCTCGATGTCCAGGTCGTCCGTGGCCTTGACGACGGTTCGCTGGCGTCGCTCTTTGGGCTCGGCCCTTCTCTTTCGCCTCCGAGAGAGGTCGGGTGCGCCATCGACTTCGTTGACCACCGTGGCCGGGCGCATCTGCCGCTCCAGCATGGCCACCGAAGCCAAGCTGCCATCGAACTGCTCGATGGCTTCCTCCACTCCGAGAACCACCCGCAGCACGTCGGACTCGGCGGTCAGCAAGGCCAGGTCGAATTGGGTGACGTTGACGGGAGCGAGTTTTCCGCTGCCGACCTTCATGACGTAGGTGTGCACGTTGAAGTGGTCCGTCTCCTTGGCCAGACCCCCCAAGACCACGAAGTCCGCTTCGGCGGTCTGGCCCGCACGCTGAGCGGCGGACACTGCCGACGCGGGCAGCTCGTTCTCGGCCAGGGCGTCCGCCACGGCCCCGATGGCCGGCCCGCCGATGGTCTCTCCAAAGGCAACCGTCGTTTCCTTCTCCTCGCCCGCCTTCACGGTCACCACCGCCCGGGACGTCTCGTCTTCACCGACGGTGGCCGAGATCAGGTGCTTTCCGGGCAGGACCTGCACGAGCTTCACCGGGGCCACGTCGGTCTTGCGCCCGTCGATCGAGATGGTGGCGCCCGGAAGGACGGAGCGAACCAGCAATTGGGCTCGCCGCTCCCGACGCAACTCCTTGCGCCGGCTCTCGAACCAGCTGCGGTACAGCCGGGAGAACTCGCTGGCGGGCAGGTCTCGGTTCGGATCCATCCGTGCGGCCGCGTCGATGAGGGCCCGGGCCCGGTCGTCCTCGGCGGCCCACATGAGGACCCGCGCCAGATGGTGGTGGGCCATGATGAAGGCGTCGGCGTCGGGCAGGGCGGACGCGTTCGTTTCCATTTGGGCCAGGACCTTTTGCCGAAGTTCGATGGCGTCCTGAATCCGGTGGTCCGCTTCGGCCTCCTTGGCCTGCTCCAAGAGCGCGTTGACCGGCTCCATCGAGGCCTGTTCGGCACCTTCGACCGGAGCCCCGGCTCGCAGCACCTCGATGCTGGCCTTCTTGGCCAGCTCCTGCGTCAGGTACTCGGTGGCCTTGTCGACCTGGCGCTGTTTGGCGCTCCGAAAGACGGCCTGGTACGGAATCACCAAAATGCGGGTCTCGGCGGCATCGGTGCTCTTTGCGGCGCTCTCGGCTGCCGGACCGGGATTCGCCGCGGCGTCGGGCGCGGTGGTGGCGGACTGGGCCGATGTGAGGGCGGGCAGCAGGGCCCACGCGAGGGCGGACACCCAAACGACGTGTCTCATGAAGCTGCGGCATGAAAGAAGAATCGGGGCCTTCCGTCAATCGATCGCGCGCGGGGCACGGCGAAGCGCGTCGATCCCCCAACCGACGGCGAGGAGCCCGTGGACGCCCCAAGCGAGCGCGGGCCACTCGGACCAACGGCCGCTGGTGGCCTCGATGGCGCTCGGCAGGTGAAGCAGGGGCGCAGCCGTCAGGGCGGCCAGGGTGCCGGCCGACGGCCTCCAGCTCCGATGTCCGGCCATGTCCAGGGGAAGGAGCCAAAACGGGAGCAACCACAGGGTGTACCAGGGATGGACGGTGGGGCTCAAAAGGAGCAGCCCGAGCAGCCAATGCCCAACCCGGAAGACCACGGATCCGGGCGTGGCCCACCGCAGATCCCAGGCCACGACCCCCGCGAAGAGCAGGCCGGCCAGGGCTCGAGCCACCCCATCGACGGTCACGGTGAAACCTGCCCACCGGGTCCATTCCCCACCCAGGAACCCGCGAGCCAGCGCCTCCAGGCCCGCATACAGTCCCGCGTTCGCTTCCCATCGGGTCGCGTAGGCGGTCAGCCCGTCATCGGCCCCTCCCAGCCGGGAAGCTCCGACCGCCAGGGCCAACAACGCCGCACCCACACCGGCCGCGACCCCGCTTCGGCGGGCCCAGGCCAAGGCCCAAAAGCCCACGATCCCGTGGAGTTTCGCGCCGATCGCCAGGCCGAACCCAGCGAATGCGCCGGTCCATCGGTGGCTGCGGGCCGCCGCCAGAGCCACCGCGTATCCGACGGCCGCAAGCCCGTCCGCATGGCCTTCGCGGGCGATCTCCCAAACGGCCCACGGGCAGAGCCACCAGCCGAGGGCCAGCCGAGGGCTCACCCAGCGGGCCAGGATGACCACGCCGGCGGTTTCCGCGCCGACCAGGACCAGCTTGACGGCGGCGGCGCCCGGCAGGCCCGTCGCCAGGGACAGACCGCCCGCCAGCGCCATCAATCCCTGGGTCACGGGCGGATACAGGGTCGCGAGCTCCGGGTGGTTCACGCGCTGCCAGTCGGCGCCGAGCAGCTCCTCGGGCACGCCGGCGGCGGGCGCTTCGGCCGGCGCCACCCGGTAGGGAAAGGTCCAGCCTTGGCTCCACACGACCTGGCCCTCGTAGACGTGTCGAAACAGGTCCCCGGAAAAGCCCGGGGCCTGCGCGATGGCCACCGCCCGGACCAGCCCTCCCGCCGCCACAGCCACCCAGGGGCCCCATCTAGGCAACCCAACCTGCAGTCCCGGCTCGTGGGCCCGCGCTCCCGGGCTCACCACCCATCCCAGCCACCCGACCGTCGCGGTGGCGATGGCGACCAAAAAGGCTGGAAAATGCAGTCGCGGGTCCACCTGCCACAGGGTCCCGGCCATTCCCAAAGCCCACAGCCCGGCGCTCACCCTCGTCGTTTGACAGCCCGTCCGGAAGGTGACAAGGAACGGAACCATCCGAGATGAAACAGGTTTTTCGGATCGCTGGGGCGGTGCTGACCGCCGTGCTCCCGCTGTCGGCCGAAGCCGTCACCATCCAAGGGGTCCTCGAGACCCCCGAAGATGCGCCGGTGACGCCCGCGCGCACCATCCCGGGCTACATCCGGCAGCGGGTGGCCTCCCCCTCGGCGGAATTGGCCGGCCGCCGACCTGATTTCGCCCTGTTTCTCCGGGTGGAGGATTCGCTTCCCTTGGGGGAGCCGCCCCCGGCTCCCCAGATGGTGATCCGGGGGATGGGCTTTCGACCGTCGGTGGTGGCCTGTGCCGCGGACGGGCAGGTCCGATTCGTCAATCGCGACCTGTCGACCCGCCGAGTCCGTTTGCAAGAAGAGGTGCTCGAGATCGCCCCCGGGGACGCGGCCGAGTGGACCTGCCAGGCTGGCTCGGCGGGGGCCGAGCTCGAGCGGGTGGAACTGGTCGGTCACCCGTTTGCCCGGGCCGCCGTGTTCGTCGGAGACGTGGGGGTCCCGGCCCTGCCCGACGATGCCGGTCGATTTCGGCTCGATGCGGTTCAGGGGACCTATGAGCTTCTTTGGATCGACCGCAGTGGCGTGGTTGCCCGGCGGCCCGTGCAGGTCGAGCGGCGGCCGGTAGACCTGGGCGCATGGTCCTTGGGAGGCTCTCGGTAGCATGCAGTTTTGGTTGCGCCATCTGTTTTTGATGGTGACTTGCGTGGTTTTGCCCTTCGGCCTCGCCCTGTACTTCGACACGGTTTCGGAGATCGACCGGTCCAAGACCCTGGGCGATCGGGCCACGGCGGTGGCCCTGACTGGCCTTCGGTCTCGCCTGGAGCTCGAAGCCTTCGCACTGCTCGCCGACGCGCGGGAGATCGGCGAGGAGGCCATGTCGGAGCGGGAGCTGGACGACCTGGTCCGGCCTTCCGACGCCGCGGCTGCAGCGGCGGCTCTTGCGGCCGGGGTCCCAAAGAACGGTTTCGCTTGGCTGGTCGACGCTCGAGGCGACGTGCTCGTTCAGCACGACCAAAGCGAACCCGTTCCCCCCGAACGGCGGCGCTCCGTGGCGGGTCAGCCAGCCTTCGTCCGCAGTCAGCTCGGATTCGAGCTCGACACGGTGATGATGCGGCAGGGGCGCCCCCACTTCGTAGCCACCGTCCCGCTGATCCGGGACGGTGCGGCGCGTGGTGCGATCATGCTCGGCCACCCGGTCGACGATGCGTGGCTCGAGCGCATCGGGAACCAGCTGTCGGCCTTTCTCGCGTTCGGCAATGGCGACAAGGTCTATGCCAGCACGCTCGACGACGATGCGGTGGCGGCGTTCCGTCGAGAAGAAGGATTCAAAAAGCCCGACGCGACCCATTTCGGCCGGCTCGGTCGAGCTCTGCCCGCATCGATGCCAGGACTGCCCCTGATGGTCGACTCTCGGGCAGAGGGGCTCGCCTACACCGCGCGCCACAAACCGATGCCTGGCTCTCAGTCACTTCAGTGGATGGTGGCGATCCGGTCGGGAGATTCGTTGCGGGACCTTCCGGAAAGGCAGCTTTTGGTCCTCGGAGGGCTGCTGGCCAGCTTGATGCTGTCGGTGTTGATCGGCCTCATCAACTCGAGGACGTTCGTGCGCCCGATCGGCACCATCGAGCACCATCTCAGCGAGATTCAGATGGGCCGAGGAGAGCTCGAGCTGTCCGAGCGCAAGGTGGCGAGCCCCTACCGTCGCCTGGTGCGGCTGATCAACATGACCGTGCAGAAGATTCCGTCCCGCGGTCTGTCGAGCATCACCGACCGGCCGGCCTGGGGTGACGAGGAGCCTCCGCGCCCATC
>DAPKRQ010000183.1:0-3286 GCA_031800475.1 Myxococcales bacterium LLY-WYZ-16_1 | reverse complement strand
CCCAAGAGCACGCCCGCAACCACGCCACTCGCTACGAAGACGGAAGACCACCTGATCCCCAACCATCCAGGAGCCCCCGACTCCGGAGGATCAAGTGATCGATACTGCGACTATTTTCCTTGCCGGAGAAGAGCCGCACCCGATCGAGATGCAGTCGAGAAAGAGTTGCATCCGGTATGAAGACAACCATGTGCGTTGCTGGGGGCGGAAAACGCCGGAGGTTCCAGAAGATATCCAGCTCGACACGCTCAGTGTCGGACCGTCTCTAGTTTGTGGGCTTCGAGGGAGACAAGCTGTCTGTTTTTCCGCCTGGGAACCCCAACCCAACCCGACCTTGGATTTCGCTACCCTCGTTGCCGGCTTCTCGGGGACTAGTTGCGGAGTTCTCACGTCGGGGGAGATTCGTTGCTTTGAACAATCGGGTGAAGAGGTGCTTGGGCCTGATCTACCGAGAGGCAATTTTCGTGACGTTCAGATTACCTCCGGTTGGGGGTGCGCGATTTCGAATGACGGCCTGATCGAGTGCTTTGGCGAAATTTCAGACCTCTGGACGCTCGAGCCGGAAGGCGAATACGTGACCGCACGTGTCGGTCGGTTGACCGGATGTGGAAGCCGCGAAGACGGTAACCTCCATTGCTGGGGCTATGACGACGAGTTTGGAACCGCTAGGCCGCCTGACGGGCCGTACGGCCAGTTCGACATGGGATCGCGAAACGGGTGTGGGGTGAGAGAAGACGGGACCATCGTCTGCTGGGGCCGTATCGGGCTCACGACCACGCCCCCGGAAGGCCAATTCAAGTGGGTGGCCGTGGATCTCGGGGCCTGTGCCGTGACGATTGATGATCGGGTGGTGTGTTGGGCTGAAGAGGACGAGGAGCTCGCCGAGATCATGCCCCCAGAGGATCTCCGACCATGAGCATCGAGATCGCCCGGCTTCGAGCCGCGGTTCTCGTGGTCATCATCATGCTGTCCTCGGTCGCCTGCTCCGAGCGGCGGTCTGAAGCGGAACGCCCGCCCGAGCTGGCGCCCGGTCTCGTGAGAACGTTCGAGGTCGACCTGCGGCGGTTCGGAGCAACACCAAGCGTTCATCGCGAACGACCTCGAGGAGCGGAAACGACCATCTCTGAGCGTCTCGAGGCTGCGCCAGGGAAACCTACGAATGGCCTGACGAGGATCGAGCAGACCGTCAGCGAATTCGCCGACGTCTACTTCCTGAAGGCCTACCTGGCGGCCTACGCCCAGCTCGGGCCCTGCCCAAACCGCGCCAAGTGGAGCACGATTCTCGCCGAGACCAAACCCGCGTTCTTCAAGCAGGGGGGCGCCGAGCGCAAGATACACTCGATCGTCACCAATCAGCAGATCGCGTGCGGCAGCAGCTTGAACTTGGTTCCCGCGTCCTGGGACCGCGAAGCATGCAGGGAGCTCCCGTTTTGACGGTTCGCGGACTTCGAAACCGCTGGGTGCGGTTGAACTTGGTGGGGCTCGTTGCCTCGCTCGGGGCGTGCGCGCCAGGCTGTTCGGACGACGGCCTCGATGACCGCCCCGATGGGGCCATCTCGGATGGCGACGCGACGGAGGGCTCGGATGGCGGCACGAGCTTCGACACCGACGCACAGCCCCTGGATGCAGGGCCGATCAGTACCGCGATTTCCAGCATTGAAATGGCTCCCTCCACCATTTGCGTTCGATATGAAGATGGACGTGTGCGTTGTTGGGGGCCCGGCGCGCCGGTCTTGCCCGAGGATCTCAGACTCGACACCCTGTCGGTGGGCAACTGGCTCGTGTGTGGACTCGAAGGCAACCGAGCCTTTTGCTTTCCGCGCTTCGATCCGACACCAGACGAGACCCTCGAGTTCGCTTCGATCGACGCTGGGTATCAGCGTGATAGCTGTGGAGTCCTGACTTCTGGGGAGATCCGCTGCTTTGAACCCGGGGGACCGAGCACTCTCCTCGGGCCCACAATACCAGCGGGACGTTTCGTCGACGTTCAAATCACGGCAGGCTGGGCCTGTGCCCTTGCGCTCGAAGGCACGGTAGAGTGTTTCGGTGGTGAGTCCGATCTGCGTACCTTGGAGCCCAACGGCCCCTACACGAAGATCGCCGTGGGGCGGCTCACGGGCTGTGGGATGCGTGAAGACGGCAGCCTCCATTGCTGGGGTTATGACGACGAGTTCGGAACCGCCAGGCCGCCTGACGGGCCGTACAGCCAGTTTGACATGGGGTCGCGAAGCGCGTGTGGGGTGAGAGAAGACGGGACCATCGCTTGCTGGGGCCTCATCGGGCTCACGACCACGCCCCCGGAAGGCCAATTCAAGTGGGTGGCCGTGCATCATCTTGGGGTCTGTGCCGTGACGATTGATGATCGGGTGGTGTGTTGGGCTGAAGAGGACGAGGAGCTCGCCGAGATCATGCCCCCAGAGGATCTCCGACCATGAGCATCGAGATTGCCCGGCTTCGAGCCTTGGTTCTCGTGGTCATCATCATGCTGTCCTCGGTCGCCTGTTCCGAGCGGCGGTCTGAAGCGGAACGCCCGCCCGCGCTGGCGCTTGGTCTCGTGAGAACGTTCGAGGTCGACCTGCGGCGGTTCGGAGCAACACCAAGCGTTCAGCGGAGAGCTGAAGCCAGCTCGTCTCACGAAGGCTTCGAGCTCGTCAGCGGCACGTTGGAATGGAAGGGGAGAGTCGAGATCGTTCGTATCGCCGAGGCGGACAACCGGGTCCTGGAGGAACTCGCGATTGTCGAGCAGGAAGGAGGGGTGTTGACCATCGGCGAGACGCGCACCTCGCTGCCCGATTGGAGCCAGGCTCCGACCCTCCGGTACATCACGGATCAGCGAGGCCATCTGGAAGAGCTCGTGTTCGAGGAGGAACACGACTCGCTCTATCAGAATCTGGTTCAGACCATCCTGCTCGATGCCGTGCCCGCAGCACCGCGCACCGGGACCACGGTGGCCTCCGAGGCCGTGACCGATCTGCTAGGCCGATCTCGGGTCACTTGGCGGGCGCTCGAGGCTCGAGACGGCTCCCAGAGCTATCGGCGAACTCGGGATTCGAACCTGATATTCTCCGATGACTCGATCGAGAAGTGGGCGGCCGCAGGCCAGATCCAAGCCTCCGGACATATCGACTATCGTATCCGCGCCGGTTTGATCGAAGCCTGCAATGGGACGGAAGAGGTGAAGGTCGTCGCAGATGATCGAACGACCTACCACTACCGACTGAGCTTGGAGGTCGAGGAAGTGAGCCGGCGGGTCGATCCCGAGCGGGCTCAACCCGATGCACTGGCC
>DAPKRQ010000182.1:0-14036 GCA_031800475.1 Myxococcales bacterium LLY-WYZ-16_1 | reverse complement strand
CGGCAGGGCCCGTGCACCCAAAGAGAACCCGAGTGCCCCGGCGTCCATTCCGCTCCGCAAGCCCGGACAGTCCCCGGAACACCGGACGACCCCGGGGAAAGCCTCGCCAAACCCCGACACGCGGGGTGGGTTCCAGGTCGTTTCCCTGCTTTAATGGGGTCCGTGGGGGTCGATCCAACCACCTTCTTTTTGATCCTCGGTCTGGTCTTGATGGGTCTCGAGCTCGTGATTCCCGGGCTCGTCGTGATCTTCTTGGGCGCCGCTGCCGTCTTGACCGCCGGCGGTCTGTGGCTCGGCCTGATCGGGAGTTGGGTGGGCGCCTTCACCTGCTGGTTCGTGGCTTCGATCGGTCTCGTTCTGAGTCTGCGAAGCGTCTTCACTCGCTTCCTGCCTGGGACGGTCACGAAGCAGCTCACCGACGAGGACCTGGATGCGTTCGGTGAGGAAGCGGAGGTGGTTGAAGAGGTGACGCCGGTCGCCGGTCGCATTCGCTTTCGGGGAACGACCTGGGACGCTCAGACGGTCGGAGAAGTCCTTCCGGCGGGAACTCGTGTTCGGATCGTCACCCGAGAAAACCTGAGCTGGATCGTGGAGCCCATCAAAGGATGGGCAAGTCTCGATCGCTCAAAAGCACTCGGTCGAATGGAAGACCGGGCTCGAAAAGAGGGAGAAGCATGATCTATCTGACCGTACTGGTCGTTCTCTTGGTGATCGTGGGCCTCAACACGGTCGTGGTCGTCCCGATGCGTGAAGCCTGCGTGGTCGAACGGCTGGGCAAGTTTCGGAAGGTGCTGTCTCCGGGACTGCACCTCTTGATCCCGTTCTTCGACCGGATCGCTTACCGGCACGAGATGCGCGAAGAACCGCTCGACGTGCCTCCGCAAAGCTGCATCACGCGGGACAACATGCAGGTGACCGTCGACGGTCTCATCTACCTGAAGGTGATGAACCCCAAACGGGCGAGCTACGGGATCGAAAACTACCGGCGTGCCAGTGTGAACCTGGCCCAGACCACCATGCGCTCCGAGATCGGCAAACTCGCCCTGCACGAAACCTTCGCGGAACGGGACAAGCTCAACGACGCCATCGTTCGCGAGATCGACAAGGCTTCGGACCCGTGGGGAATCAAGGTGCTGCGGTACGAGGTGAAGAACATCACGCCCTCTTCGACGGTGATTCACACCCTCGAGCGACAGATGGAGGCCGAGCGAGCTCGCCGCGCGGAGGTGACCTTGGCCACCGCAGAGAAGGAAGCCATGATCAACCGCTCGGAAGGACAGCGACAGGAGGCGATCAACCTGTCGAACGGCGAAAAGCAGCGGAGAATCAACGAGGCCAAAGGACGGGCCCGAGAGATTCAAATCCTGGCCGAATCCACGTCCAAGGGCATCTCGCTCGTGGCCTCCGCCCTGGCCCGACCGGGCGGCCAGCGGGCCGCGCGCATGCGGATCGTGGAGCAATTCATCGGTGAGCTGGGGCGCATCGTCCGCAGCTCCAACGTCTCGGTGGTGCCCGCAGAGCTGGCCAAGATCGAAAGCACCTTCCGGGGTATCGGCTCGGTCTCCCAGACCATCGCCGCAGGCTCAGGCAACGGCTCCGGCAACGGAACTCAGCGGAGAGAACCATGATGAACGAATCGATGTCGGTGGTGGATATCATCAACCTGGTCGTCTGGGGCGGCCTGTTCTTGGCCCTCGTCGTCCAGTTCATTCGGTCGATTCGAATCGTGCCCACGCAGTCGGCGTACGTGGTCGAGCGACTGGGAAAATACTCGAAGACCCTGGAAGCCGGATTTCATGCCCTGCTTCCCTTCATCGACAAGGTCGTCGACAAGCTGGACCTTCGAGAGGAGACGCTGGATGTGCCCCCTCAAGAGTGCTTCACCAAGGACGAGGTGAAGGTCGAGGTCGACGGAGTCATGTACATCAGCGTAACCGATGCGGTGAAGGCATCTTACGGTGTCACCGACTATCGCTACGCGGCGATGCAACTGGCTCAGACAACGACCCGCGAGGTCATCGGCAAGATCGATCTCGACCGGACGTTCGAGGAACGAGAAGCCATCAGCTCCCGCGTGGTTGCCGTCCTGGAAGAGGCAGGTCGGTCTTGGGGCGTTCACATCCACCGCTACGAGATCAAGAACATCACCCCGCCCTTCACGGTCCAGGACGCCATGGAGAAGCAGGTCACTGCGGAGCGAAACCGCCGGGCCATGGTGGCCAAGGCCGAGGGCGACAAGCAGGCCATGATCAACCGGTCGGAAGGGGCCATGCAAGAAGCGGTCAACCGGTCGGAAGGTCAGATGCAGCGGCAGATCAACGAAGCGGAAGGTCGAGCGGAGGAGATCCTGTCGATCGCCCAGGCTACCGCCGATTCGCTCCACAAGATCGCGGGCGCCCTCGACCAGCCAGGAGGCACCGAGGCCATGGAGCTGCAGCTGGCGGAGCAGTACCTCACCCAAATGTCCGGGCTGGCCCAACCGAACACCGAGGTGCTTTTGCCCCTCGACCTGAGCCGGCTCCAGGACCTGTTGGCCGGCGTCGATCTCGGAGGAAGCTTCGCCAAGAGCGCCGAGGATCACGGCGAAGCCCCCTCGGGCTTCGCCGGATTGCCCCAGCCCCGACCCCGAAGCTGACCCGGGCGTCGCTGGATCGACCGATCCATCCGTTGCGCCCAAACCCCGCTACGCCTAGGGTCTCGCCCGTACTCTGAAACGGGGAGATTCGATGATTCAGACCCTTCCATCCGTCCTCTACTCCGGCCTCGCTTGGTGGTTTTGGCTCCCGCTGTTGTTCGTCCTGCTCGTGCTCAGCGGGCGGTTCACGGCCCTGGGCATGCCGAACCTCTTCATTCCGGACGCACCGGGAAGTTGGCTGCGGCGAGCCAGGAACGGGCTTTGGGTGAGCATCCTGATCGCGATCTTGGCCCTCGACCTGATGCTGACGCCCGCAGTGGAGCGAGCCGCGGTGGCCGCACAGACCGCGCCTCTGTCGGTGTGGTTTTGGACCCACGCAGCGCTGGCGATCGTCGTGGTCGGGGCGCTCGCCACCTTGCTGCTCCGGTCTCCGTCCGAGGCCGAAGAGCGGGCTTCCACCGAGGCGAACCTGGACGATCCCGAAGATCCGTCCTCTGAAGAGCCGGATTCCGACGAAGCGAAGCGTCGACTGGAAGGGCTACAGCGCCCGGGACGTGCAGCCTCGATGCACTTTCTGGGCGGCTTCGCGGGCGGGGCCGTCGCCATCGGCGTGCTGATCCGCATCATGCAGCCCCTGTTTCAGTGGAATGCTGGCCTGCACGTGTTGCCGACGCTCCTGCTGGCGGGAGCTGGGGTTTACCTGTGGCGGGTCGGGCGACCGCAGGCGAACCCGAGCCCGGCCATGTCGGTCTGCTCGCTGCTGGCCGTGGTGGCTCTGGTCGGTGGGTTTTTCGGCTACCTTCAGGTGCACGGTCTGCTGGTGCTGGCGGGCGTGGTCGCGCTGGCGGTGGTCACGCGGGCGGTCTACGGAGACCCGTATGTCCTGGCCGGAGTCGACCGAGGGACTCGGGGACGGGCTTCGCCACCCGAGGAAAGAGGGGCCTCGCGAACCGAGCCGGCCGCCTCTGCGCCGACGGCCGGCTCCGCGTCGCCGGCAGCGGGCGTTCGTGATGAGGCCTCGAAGGGCCGGCATGAACAACCGGAGCCGGCTGCGGTGGAGCCCACCACCGCCGAAGAGACTCCGCATGCAGACAGCGTCCAAGGTGGGGCGGCCTCGCGCCGGGTTCGGGTTCCGTTGTCTCGGGTCGAACGGGAGGAACGCCGGGACCGTCCGATTCCCCTGTCGGCCTCCGGGCACCACTGGGGCCGCGGGCCGGAACGCCAACCCCTGATCCTGGTGTGCTGCAACGGGGGCGGTGCCCGCGCGGCGGTCTGGACCGTTCACGCTCTTTTGCAGATCGAGCAGGCCTGCGCCCGCGCCTCCGTTGCCTTTCGACCCCATCTGATCTTCGGCGCCTCGGGTGGAATGCTGGGGGCGGTTCGGTACGCCACCAAGGCCGATCTGCCCGCCGACCGGGTGCTCCGCCAGATCGAAGCCGATGGTCTGGAAGACATGGTGCAGCACTTCGTGGCCCGCGATCTTCCGTGGAGCTTGCTGCCGATCCCACGGCCGCAACAGCCTCGCCACCGGGGAGACGTGATCGAGTCCACCTGGGCTCGCCATTTCGGATGGAATGAACCCAAGACATTCGGTGACCTGAACGGCGCTCCCCATCTGGTGTTCTCGCCCATGTGCGTCGAAGACGGTCGGCGGTTCATCATGAGCCATCTCGACCTCTTTCCTCTGACCCAGGCGCGAGGTCCGGAGCTCAAGTCGGGAACCTCTCACGTGGGTCAACGCTATACGACGGCCGCGTTCCAGTGGACCGATCTCTTTGGGGATGAATCGCTTCGAAATACATCTTTGCTGGAAGCTGCACGGCTCAGTGCGACCTTTCCTTATGTCATGCCGATCTCTTCGGTGGAGACGAAGCCTCGGCGGCGACTCGTGGACGCTGGATACTACGACAACCATGGAACGTCGCTCGCATCGGCTTGGCTCGAGTGGACGCTGCGGGACGACGAGCGACGGCGTTGGCTGGAGCAACGGGTCGAACGGGTCGTGGTGGTGCAGATTCGTTCGGGCGTCCTCGACCTGACGAAGCCCCTGTCGGAGGTCCCCGCTCGACATCGCTCCGTGGTGTCGGCGGCCCTCGAAAACCTGGCCGGCCCGATGCGCGCCCTGCTCAGCCACCACAGCGCTTCGCAGCTGTTCGGAAACGACGAGCGGCTGGCGGACGTGCTCGAGGATCTGAACCGCTCGGTCGGTCGGGACGACTTCGCCACCACGGTCTCCTTCGAGCTCGGTGTGGACGCCGCGCTGAGTTGGAGCCTTTCGGAGCGGGAAAAGGAAGCCATCCGCATCTGGGCCCGGAGCCCGAAAACCACCAGCCGAGCGGCAGACGTGGCCGCTTTCATCCAGGGGTCGGTGCCTGCCCACTCGGGAGCGGCCTGAGCTCAGAGGTCGCCGGGTCCGCCCCTTCAGCCGGCCTCGCGCAGGGGCGTCGCCGGGTCGGCCGGGATGCCGTGCCTTCGGCACAGCTCCTGGAGGTCCGGCGTCAGCGGGGCGTCCAACGTCGTGCGCGCTCCCGACTCGGGGTGGTCGAAGGCGATGCGCCAGGCATGAAGGGCTTGGCGCAGGTGCCCGGTTCGGGTCGCCACGTCGAAGGGCTCGTGATCTCCCTTTAGGGCGTCCATGAAGAACTGCTCCCCACCGACATAGAGCTTGTCGCCCACGATCGGGTGCCCGACGTGGAGAAGATGCACCCGGATCTGGTGTTGGCGACCCGTGTGGGGCTTGCAGACCACCAAAGAGGCAGAAGGCCCCCGGGCCAGGACCTCGACGTCCGTGAGCGCAGTCCCGCCTCCGGGCGCCACCTCCATCACCACCTTCGACACGGTGTCGGCCAGTCGAAGGGGCGCATCCACCCGAAATCGATCCCGGGCGGGTCTTCCGTGCACCAGCGCCAGGTAGCTCTTGTCCACCCGGCGCTGGGCGAACTGCTTCTTGAGACTCGAGGCTGCATCGAAGTTGCGGGCCAACAGCAACAAGCCGCTGGTCTCCTTGTCGATCCGGTGGGCCAAGTCGAGGTTCGGCTCGCCCAAGCGGTCTCGAAGTATGCGAATCGCCGTCCGATGGTACGCCGAGGCCGTGGGATGGACCACCAGATCACCGGGCTTGTTGACCGCCACCACCGCGGTGTCCTCGTGGACGACCGGAATGTGGATGTGGTCGGTCGGACCTTCATCGAGAGGCTTTCGCTTCACGATCACCAGGTCGCCGTGAGCGACGCGCACGCTCGGTCGCAAGATTCCGTCGAAGGGCTCTTTGCGTACCCTGCCGTTTCGAACCAGACGGGCCGCGAGGCTGCGCGACATTCGAGCGATCCGCCGGGACAGGAACACGTCGAGACGCAACCCGTGGTCGTGACGGGCTACTTCGAACGGAATGTCGACCAGGTGCTCCGTCACCGGCGGAAGTGTGCCGGCCTACTTCGGCCCGGGCAATCGGAAGCAGGCGGTCTCCGCACCCCGGTCGTGGGTCTACGAGCGCAGCCGCCCCGGTGCGATGAGCGGAAATCGCTCCGGTCCCAACCTCAGCGTCATGGCTTCTCGCTCCCCGAGCGCTTCGCCGGCCAGCTGCGCCGGCTCCGGTCGATCGGACGTGATCCGCACCTGTTCGACCAGGAAGTCGTGAAAATGGGGGGTTCGCGTGGTCCCGCGCCAAATGCTGGGCAGGTTCGACAGCAGATGCAGCACCGGCGCCGTCGAGACCCGGATCTGGAAGCGATCCTCTCGCTTGCGAGCCTGGGGCAGCGCCTTCAGCCCGTACCCGTAGTAGGGCGAAGTGCCGAAGAGCACCGCTCGGGCCGGTCCTTCGTAGAGAACCGCGTCCGGCGGCAGCGGCACCTCTTCCGAGGTCTCCCGATCGATGGCGGAGGACCTTCCGACGGCGCACACCCGATAGTGGGCCGGCGGCCGTCCGAGCTCGGCAGGGATGGTCTTGGTCGCCACCGCCGCGACGTAGCCTGCCAGCGAACGGGCCCACCGAGCGTCGGAAGAAGCGGTCATCGAGGCGTAGTCGTTCAAAACTCGGGCGTCGTAGCCAATGCTTCCGAACGGCACCGCGAAGCCGTCGCAGTCGACCAGCGGAAGCTCCACGGAAGCCCGCGGCTCTTCGAACAGGCCGTATCGCAGGTCTTCTTCCGGATCGTGGGCGCCGAGCAGGTGGGCCAGGCCGTTCCCGGTCCCCAGGGCCAGCACACCGATGGGCGGCAGGGGCCGATGAAAGGCTTCGGCTCGCCGACGTTCGGCCATCAGGTTCAGCGCGTGGGTGATGGTCCCGTCTCCGCCTCCCAACCAAATGCCGTCGTAGCCGCCGTTCAGAAGGGCGTCGACCGCCCGCTCCGCCTCCTGCAAGTCGTGGGTGACGAACAGGTCCGGAGCGTCGATTCGCGCCGCGAATCGTTGGATGACCCGTTTTCCCACCCGCTTGGCGCGGGCGTTGAGGAGCACCCCCAAACGGGCCTTGGAAAGAACGACATCCGCCTCCCAAGGACGAACGCGAGTCATCGCCGAGTGCACAGCAGAGGCTATTCTTTGCAAGGTCTGGACCACCCTTTCTCGCGTCGCCCGCGGCCCCGAAAGCCCCGCTTCGGGTCCACGCAGCAACAAACAGCGGGAAACCGCTCAGGAATCCCGCTTCGCACCCCGGTGGTCAGTGTCGCTTGCAGTTCGCAGTTTCGCCATCGGTCGGATCGACCAGGGCGCCGGCCGGTCGGCGCGAGCGACCAGCTCAAAGCTGCAGAAGCCCGTCAGTCCGGACACGCCCGGGGCGGCGCGGCCTGCTGGGCGTCTTCCGGACCGGCTTGGTCGAGCCGCACCGTCCCTTGGGGAAAAGCGACCGCGTGGATGGCCCCAGCGCCATATTCGAGCTCGATGCGAATCGGAACCTCGAACAGGGAGCCTCGGTCGGGCACTGGACCGACGCCGTCCAGTCGCACCACCCGGAGCCACACCAGGTTGGCGCATCGGTCAACGTCGGCCCCAAAAACGCCCAAAACCCGCTCTTGCCGAGGCTCGAGTTCGATGGCGCCCAGGCTCTCGTACTGGCCCGGACAGAAGCGCTCCGCGAAACGCCGGCTGCAGTCCCCGTCGATGCCTTCGACCGGGGCCAACACCTCGACGGTGGCGGACTGATCGATGCGGCTGACCAGGGCGGCTTCGTCGGGCCCACAGGCCCCGAGCGCCAGCCCCAGGGCCGCCACCCAGGCCGTTTCTGCCGTCTGTCGCCGACGCTGCACGTCCTGCAGCATCGGCCGCCGCCCCGGGGAGCTCAAGGGGGGTGAACGAAAACGCCCCGCTCGGAGTCGCTGCCTCCGAGCCGTCCACAACCGGCCCGATCTCGGTTCGCGGACCTTTTCGCCGTCTGGGGCAGTCCCCCCCGGGCGCGTCGCCTCCCTGGCTTCGACCTCTTCGAGATCCGCCGGCGCGCACCGACCTGCACCCGGGCCGCTCCCGAACGTGGGCCGGGCGGCCGCAAGGCCCGGCTTCACGTCTGGCGGAGCTTTGGAAGGAAGAAGATCAGGACCATGTTCGGGAGTGTCGCGACAAAGGTGAACAGAAAGTAATTCTGAAAGCCCCAGGCCTCCGCGATGAATCCACTGACCGTTCCCGACAGGGTGTAGCCGATGCTCATCACCGACGTGAGCAACGCCATGTGAGCCGCCCGGTGCTCCGCCATGCAGCAACGCATGATGAACACCATGAACACCGCCGTGCCGAGTCCCGCCCCGAACATTTCGACAACGATCACCGTTCCCATGGTGAATAGCGAGAGGTCTGCCTCGCCAGCAGCCATGGCCAGGCCGAAATAGAGAAGGTTCAACCCGTTTTGCGCCATGACGAAGGGCCAGATCCAGGCGCGCAGCCCGTGCCGGCTGATCAGAAAGCCACCGAGCAGCGGCGCCACCAGGGCCGCGCTCATGCCGACCGTTCCCTGCGCGATTCCATAGAATGCCTTGGTCATGCCGTGCTCGGCCAGGAACACGTATCGCATTTTCTCGAGAAAGGACTCGCCGAGTCGAAACGTGACCATGAAGGCCAAGATGACCCCCACCCGGGGCTGCCCCATGAACGCGGCGAGTCCCCGGGTAAAGTCGGAATCCAAAGAACGAAGCTTTCCGGAGGCAGCGACCAACCCCACGCCCAGCAGCACCGCGACGAGTCCCAAGCTGGCCCACCCCACGTCGAACCAATCGGGCAGCCGGAGATCCGAAGACGCTCGAGACAGAGAGACTCGCAGGGCCACCACGAAGCCCACCAGGACGAGTGCGATGGTGGCGCCCGGCATCCCCAGCCAAAATGCGCGAAAGGAAAGCCGCTGCGCCCGCACGCCGGGCAACGCCACGAAGTGAAACCCGCTCAGCCCGACCAGGGCGAGCGCGCACAACGCGAATACCCAAGACCAACCGATCACCCCAGTCAGCGACAGAAGCGGACCGCCCACGAGCAAGAGCGCCGCCCGGTACGCGGGCGCTTTCAGTCCGACCCACCGGGCCTGCGCCCGCTCGTCGAGCGCCTCGAGATAGTAACCGTCGATGGCGATGTCGTGGGTGGCCATCAACAAAGCGATCCCGACGAACAGAACGGACAGAGTGGTCAGCGAGCTGGAGCCGGTCGCCAAGGCGAGAGCGGCCACCGCGCCCGCCAGCGCCAGCTCCGCACCGATGAGCCATTGTTTTTTGTTCCCGTAGGTATCGGCCCAGGAGGCCCACAGGAACTTGAAGTTGAGGGGCAGATGAAAGAGCGAGGTCAGGCCGATGGCAGCCAAGCTCGCTCCCATGTCGGCGAATAGGATCTCGGCGAGCTTGTGGACGATGTTATAAGGGAAACCCTCGGCAAAATAGGTCGTGGCCGTCCAGACCCCCGAGGGAGTCCTTCGCCGACGGCTGACGTTCTCGTTCGGCACGGAGCCCCACGCCTACCACAGGTCCAGCCCCCGACGGGCGCACGCGGTGGGCGGGGCTGCCCGTCGGCCGCATGCCCGGCCCGAAACCGATCGGTAGCTCGACCGATCCTCGGAAGCAGAGATTCCCGTCCTCGCGGGACCGGGCCTTGCCGCGGGCGGCATGCACCGCCGGCCTCGTTCGCGCCCTCGAAGTCCGCGCCGACGGTTCGTCGGGCCGAGCTCGCTGCGCCAAGGGTCCGAGCGGACGCCCGCAAAGCAATTATGTATTTTAAGTGTAATATTGAAACATCTCCTCGATCGAATCGAGCTCTGCTCCCGGAGCCCGATTCCCGGCTTCAGCTCCCGACGATGGCGTGAGTTTCGAACGCTTGCGGTTGCGAACGAACCCGCGTAGAAGCGTCTCCCGGACGATAGTCCCATGGCAGGCGCAAAGAAGACCCAGAGCCCCTTGCGGGCAATCATGGACATTCGGAAGGAAGAGTGGCCGCTGGCGGCACTCATGTCGGCCTACTTCTTCTTGGTCATCACGACGTTTTGGATCCTCAAGCCGATCAAGAAGGAGATCTTCATCGAGTTCTACGACGCCGAGCCTTTTCTCGGCAGCTGGTCTGGCGCCGAAGCGGAGCAGCTGGCCAAGGTCGTCAACATGATCATTGCGGCGGGCGCGGTGGTCGTGTTCAGCGCTTTGTCGGATCGTCTTCGAAGACAGCAGCTCACCTACGTCTTCAGTAGCTTCTTCATCGTTTGCTTCGCGTTTTTCTCGACCACCATTTCGCGACAAAACGATGCCCTCGCCTGGAGCTTCTATTTTTTGGGGGACCTGTGGACGACCATCATGCTCGCCACGTTCTTCGCGTTTCTCAACGACAGCGTGAAGCCGGAGGCAGCCCGGCGTCTGTACGGCCTCGTCGTGTTCGGAGGTGTGGCCGGCGGCGCATTCGGAGCGAACGCAGTCCGTTCCCTCGCGTCCGCCGTCAGTCACCAGACCTGGTTGTACATAACCATCGGAATCACCGCCGTGATCATGGCGATCGCCTGGGCTGCCGCACGCAGCCTCGGTCGCTTCATGGATTCAGCGGCCCACGACGAAGCCTCGGTCGAAGAGCCCCAGGGTGCCGAGCTTTCACCACCCGAGCGCGGCGATCATCCGGCCATTGCTGGCGCCAAGCTGGTCTTCAGTTCGAAGTATCTCCTTTCGATCGTCGGCATCGTGGCGCTGTATGAAATATCTTCCACGATCTTGGATTTTCAGTTCACGGCGGCCGTCGAGACCCACCTCGACGGAGACGCGGTCGGCATGCAGATCAAGACGACCTACGCCATCACGACGATCCTGAGCCTTGTGGTGCAGCTTCTTTTCACCAGTTTCGTGATGACGCGCTTCCGCCTGACGGTGGCGCTGTTGATCACACCGGTGGCCTTCATCACCGGGTCTTCGATCTTCTTGGTTCTTCCCTTGGCTTGGCCCGGAAGCTTCTTGAGCATTGCCGACAACGGGTTGAACTACTCTATCAACCAATCAGCTCGAGAAGCTCTGTACACACCGACGTCGAGAGAAGAAAAGTACAAGGCCAAAGCCTTCATCGACATGTTCGTGCAGCGAGCCGCCAAGGCCCTGGCCGTGGTGGTCAACCTGGTGGTCGCCGCCCTGGTGGTCGGCGCCAAAGAGGACGGCGAAGTCTCCATCGGCGCCCTGCGGGCCCTCAGCGGCATCGCGCTGCTGGTCGTGGGACTTTGGGCCTACGCAGCCTGGTATGCGGGTCGAAGCTTCCACCGTCGAACGGATCCGGACCCGGCCGCCGACACCGCACGCACCTGATCGGCCGGCGCCCCCGAGAGGCCTTCGGTCTCGCATCGGTCTGCCCGTCATTCGGTACGGACGGCGCCGAGCTCGATCAGCCGCTCGGCCTGGTCCAGCAGCGCTTCCCGAACCGGACGGTATGAGATGCCCAGCTCGCGCTGGCTGCGCCCGTTGTCGAAGCGCACGTCGATGCCCACGTTCCGACGAACGAATTTCCAGGAAAAGCCGACGAAGGGCGCCAGAACGTAGAGCATCGGCTTGGGAACCACCGACTTGGGGATCGGAAAGCGATCTCCATACTTCTCGCGCAAGACGACCGCCAGGTCCGGAAAGCTCCGGCTTTCCGCGGAAACGATGTAGCGCCCCGAAGCCTGTCCCCGGCGGATGGCTTCGACGTGGGCGCGCGCCACGTCGCGCACGTCGACCATGCCGAAACGAAGGTCGGGCGCACCCGACTTCATGCGACCGTCCAACAGTTGCAGGACCGTATCGGTGCTGGTGCCGTCCAAGCGACCGGTCAAGGACGGCCCGAGCACGAAAGAGGGCAAGATGGTCACCAGGTCCCAGCGGTCCTGGTCCTCGGCCCGCTCCCAAGCCGCACGCTCCGCTACGGTTTTCGAATAGGAATAGGGCTGGTGCGAAGGACTCGACGTCCGATTCCAGTGCTCCTCGGTGAACACGTCTGCGGGCATGTCTTCGATGTCTTTGGCGTCTCCGTAGACCGCCACCACGCTGGACGTGACGACCACCCGCTTGACCGTCGACGTCTCTTCCACCGCGTCCAGCAGGTGCCGGGTCCCGCGCAGGGCCGGCTCGACCAATTGCTTCTGCCCGTCCCGGACTCCGGCCACGAAGAAGGGCGAGGCGCAGTGGATCACGGCCTCGCATCCCGCAACGGCGGGTCCGAAACTGCCGGGCTCCAAGAGATCGGCGTCAAAGAGTTCCAGGGTCCCGGGCGTCCCTTCCGCGAGGGCCTCCAGGGGGCGGGTTCGGTCTTCGCGGGCCGTATCCCGGACGGTTCCGTGGACGGTGACGCCCGCTTCGAGGAGGGTCTTGACGATCCAGCTGGCGATGAAGCCGGAGGCCCCCGTCACGCACACCGGGGAAGGCACGGTGGGCTCCGGGGCCGAATCTTGCAGCTCTGCCTGCGCGCCTGTGCCGAGCGAAGACACCCACTCGGGTTATCACTGGCGAAGTTCGGCTTCAATCCTGCGCTACCGGCCGCACGTTCGCGAGTTCCCCTGGGTGGGCCGACCCAGGGGAGCGCGCAGCCTGGCTACGGAAGGCGGAGCCCCGGTCGCCTGAGCTCAAGTCAGACGGGCACCGGTCTACCCATCCAACGCGGTCAGGTCGGTGGCCGCCTCGGCTTCACCGTACGACACGTCGATCTGGGCCAGTTGAAGCTTGCCGGCCAGATCCTGGTTCACGGACTGCCAGCGCGTGTACGCATCCAACACCCAGATCCCCGACTCCCGGGTGCCATTGCCGGACCATCCGTTTCCACCGAACGGCAGATGGGCCTCCGCACCGCTGGTGGTGTTGTTGATGCTGGTCATGCCTGCCCGAATCCCCTCTTTGAAGCGCATCATCGCCTCGGGGTCTCGGGTATACAACGCCGACGACAGGCCGTATGGCGTGCCGTTCGCCACCTCCAGGGCCCGTTCGAACCCATCCACCTCGATGAGGTTGATCGTGGGCCCGAACACCTCGGTCTGGCCGAGCGCGCTGTCGATCCGCACCCCGTCCCACAGCGCCGGATGCACATAAAAGCCCGCATCCGGATCTCCGACGAAGCCCGGATGGGGCGCATCGGCCGTGATGCGCCCTTCGGATTCGATCAGGTTCCGCGCGCCCCCCTCCCGGCCCATGGAGAAGTGC
Source organism: Myxococcales bacterium LLY-WYZ-16_1 (assembly GCA_031800475.1). Taxonomy (GTDB): domain Bacteria; phylum Myxococcota; class Kuafuiibacteriia; order Kuafuiibacteriales; family Kuafuiibacteriaceae; genus Kuafuiihalomonas; species Kuafuiihalomonas phototrophica. Next base: position 812 of record DAPKRQ010000182.1, on the reverse strand, counting down.
TCCATGAAACGTGAGAAGAACCGTTCGGCGATCATCGGTCCGTACAGCACCTCCTCGCTCTGGGTCGGGTTGCCGATGCGGATCTGGGCGACCCGCTCCAGCAGCCGGTGCCGAAAGTCGTCGGCGATCGGCCGGTCCAACACCAAGTTGGCCAAAGACGTGCATCGCTGACCGCCGGTCCCGAAGCCCGAGAAGATGGCGCCCTCCACGGCCAGGTCCAGGTCGGCGTCGCGAAGGACGACCATCGGGTTCTTGCCGCCCAACTCCAGGGAAGGAACCTGCAGGTTGCGGCCACAGACTTCGCCGACCCGACGGCCCACCTCGGTGGAGCCGGTGAAAGACACCTTGTCGACCAGGCCGGCGTCCACGGCCTCGAGAACGCCGGCGCCGGCGCTTTGTCCGGTGCCGAACACCACATTCAGAACGCCGGGTGGCAGCCCGGCGTCGGCGAACAGCCGCGCAAACAGGTAGGCGATGGCGGGCGCATCCTCCGAGGGCTTCCACACCACCGCGTTGCCGCACACCAGGGCCGGAATGATCTTCCAGGAGGGCACCGCGATCGGAAAGTTGCCGGCGGTGATCATGGCGGCGACGCCGAGGGGACGGCGATACGTGAACAGCTCCTTGCTCGGCATCTCCGAGTAAACGGTCTGCCCGTAAAGACGCCGGCCTTCGGACTGAAAGAACGCAGCGGTGTCGATGGCTTCCTGCACCTCCCCGCGGGCCTCGCGCATGGTCTTGCCGATCTCGCGACACACCACCCGCGACAGCCGCTCTTTGTGAATCCGGAGCAACGCCCCGACCCGCCCGAC
>DAPKRQ010000181.1:0-12304 GCA_031800475.1 Myxococcales bacterium LLY-WYZ-16_1 | reverse complement strand
GGGGGCAGGGATGCGGGGGAGGGCGCCTCCGAGACGGCTTCGGGAGGAGCGCCGTCCGGCACCGGCACCGGGTCCGGACACTGAACGAGCAGCATGGTCCGACCGATGACGATCTCGTCGTCGTGCTTCAGCGGGGTCGGTTCGACCACGTACTCCCCGTTGAGCAGCGTGCCGTTCGCCGATTCCAGGTCGTGGAGGACGTAACCGCCGTCTTCGTAACGGATCTCGACGTGATTCTTCGAAGCCCTCTGGTCTTCGACCGCGATGTCGTTTGCGGGACCGCGGCCGACGGTGCAGCGCCAAGAAAGCGGTACGATGAATTCGTTGCCGTCGAGTCCGATGTGCACGACCTGGGGCCGTTCGGGAACCTCCCTGCCGGTGTCTTCGACCTCGTCCGGGACGTCGATTCCATCGGATGGAACGTTGACTTGCTCGAAGTCCCGAAGCACTTTTGGTAGCTCCCCCAGGTCCAAATCGTTCGTCACCGCTTCGACGCCCAGGTCGGTCAAGAAGGCGATGTCGGGACCGAAGGCGTTCACCAAGCCTCGGCTCACCAGGTATTCCATCGCGGGCTCGGCCTTGTCCGAAGACAGCTTCATGTCCTTCAGGGTAAAATAGACGTCGAGCTGTCGATTGGTCCGGCCCTCGGCGTCGCGAAAGAAGCGATCCAGCAGCTCCGCGGCCTGCTTGACGGTCCCCTTGCTCACGGGTTGGGACCATAGAATCCCTGTCGACTTCCGCAAAGGGGGAAGGGTCGGTGCCCGTGCCTTCTTCCGAGGAGAGCCTTGACCGTTCGCGGTCTCAGGGCACGATGCCGCCGTGACCGAGGTCCATCGAATGGGTGAATCGCCGGTGGACGCGGACGTCCAGGGCATGCAGGTGGCGCTGCAGGCGGCCCGGGAAGCGGCCCGCCGGGGCGAGGTGCCGGTGGGGGCGGCGGCGGTCTACCAGGGCCGGGTGTTGTGTACTGGGTTCAACGAGCGAGAGCGTCGTCCCGATCCGACCGCTCACGCCGAAATCTTGGTGCTTCGAGAGGCCGCCCGGATCCTGGGCGCCTGGCGTCTGGCTGGCGTGTCGCTGTACGTGACCCTCGAGCCCTGCGTCATGTGTGCCGGCGCCCTGGTCCAGGCCCGCATCGAGCGGCTCGTATACGGAGCCCGCGACCCGAAAGCGGGGGCGGTGGACAGCTTGTTCGGGATCGGGCACGACCTGCGCCTCAATCACCGGTTCGAGGTGCGGGGCGGGGTGGAAGAGCCGGCGTGCAGCGAGCTGCTCCGGAGTTTTTTCCGAGCTCGCCGCAGATGAAGGTCCGAGATCCGAGGTGCGGTGGATCTACTCCTCGGATCCCGACGCCAGCACTTCGAAGGATGTGATCGGGCAGTCCAGCTCGCTGCGGGTGACCAGGACCGTGAAGAACCCATTGTCTGCGGCGAACCGAGCCACCTCTGGGGGCGCTCCCGACTCTCCCACCGGCCGGATCACACGGTACAGGGTCCCCTCGTCGTCCATGGCGGGCCGAGCCGAGCCGGCCGTCACGAACGCCTTGTCCGTCGTGAGGTCTTGGTATTCCAATTCTCGGGCGACGATGCCCTCGAAGGTCACCCGGTACCGGGTCCCGGGGACGCCGTTGCCCATATCGCCCTCCTGCAGGACCCAAAAGCCCTGTGTGCCGATGGGCCGCGCCCGGGCGTACTGAGCGTCTACGGTCTCGGAAAGTACGATCTCGTTGCCCTCCGGGTCCACGATGTACGTTCCGCAGAAGGTGTATCCCTCGTTGACCGCTTCGGGCAGGGCGTTCGGCCCCGAATCTAGGGCGCAAGGACCCTCGGCCAATGGACGCCCGTCCCGGTACCAGCGGTTGCCGTCGTTGCCGGGTCCCGCGAAGCAGAAGTACAAAAACGACAGGCTCCCGGGCGCGGTGGTGGAGTTCGATACGAAGTAGTCTCTGAGGTCTTCGGACCCGGGGCAGGCCGCGACCTGCACGTCGTTGGTCCGGACGTCCAGAGGATCCGAGCGGTAGCGCGTCGTCATGTTCCGGGTCGCCAGCGACAGGTCGTCAGGCACGAAGCGCAGCAGGCTTTCTCCCGACGCGTAGTAGAGTTCGTCGAAATAGATCTTCGGATCTCGGCCCGGGACTCCGCCGATCTCGACGGTGGAGTTCGGCTGACAGAGCAGGTCGAAGCCCACCACCACCCCGGCCTCGCTGTCGACGCCCACGGCGTTCGGCCCGATGACTGCGACGTCCGCGTCACCCAAGGTCCAGTCCGGGGTGACCGGCATGACCGTCACGTCGTCGTCCATGTCGGTATCCCCCATGTCGATCGGCACGGTCATGTCCGGGGCCGGCGGGCGGACCACGCCGCCGAGCATGCCGGAGCGGCAGGTGCCGGCCTGGCAGCGGGCCGTGCCAGCGGGAAAGCCCATGGCCACGCATTCCGAATCCTGCGTGCATTCGACGCCGGTCCGAAACGACTCGCAGGACCCGTTGTTGCAGCGCTCTCCCTCGTCGCAGTCCAGGGGCGTGTCGCATTCCGCGCAAGCGGAAAGGCCGCCGGCCAGGCCGGCCAGCATCGCGAGGCACGCCATCGATTTCAGGGCTTGCACGGTGCCAACCTAAACGCGGTCGGCAGGCCCCGCAAGTTAGGGGCAGGCCGCCCGTCGAGCGGGTCGGAGGGAATCGGAGAGAGAGGGATTCGAACCCTCGGTACCCTTTCGGGCACACGCGATTTCCAGTCGCGCACCTTAAGCCACTCGGCCACCTCTCCAGGGCGGGCCCATGTCCCGCAGACGGGCCGCCTATCGAAATCGTGCCGCCCTGGCAAGATCGGTGGCCCGGTCCGGTCGCTGCACCGAGGTCGGAGGCCGACTTCGCTTCCGCTTGCGAAGCGGACCGCGATGATCCACCGTCGGGCTTCGGTCGCCGGGTCCTGCACAACGGGCGGCTCTGAACCCCGCCAGGTCCGGAAGGAAGCAACGGTAGGAGCTCAACGTGTGTTGTAGGGTGCCTGGCGGCCGGCTCGTCTCTCTTTCGGCGGGCTGCGCCCCATGAGCTACGTGGTTCTCGCCCGCAAGTGGCGGCCTCAGCGCTTCGAAGACGTGCTCGGGCAAGAGCACGTGACCCGAACTCTGCGAAACGCCATCGAGGCGGACCGCGTGGCCCACGCCTTCCTGTTCAGCGGGCCTCGGGGCGTCGGAAAAACCTCGGCCGCCCGGATCCTGGCCAAAGCCCTGTGCTGCACCGCCGGCGACGGACCCACCCCCGAGCCCTGTGGCCAGTGCCGCGCGTGCCAGGAGATCACCGAAGGGCGCTCCACGGACGTGTTCGAGATCGACGCGGCGTCGCACACCGGCGTCGACAACGTTCGCGAGATCATCGACAACGTTCGTTTCCTCCCCGCGTCCGCCCGGTTCAAGATCTACGTGATCGACGAGGTCCACATGCTCTCCCAAGGGGCGTTCAACGCCCTGCTCAAGACCCTGGAAGAGCCGCCGGAGCACGTGAAGTTCGTCCTGGCCACCACCGACGTCCACAAAGTGCCGGTCACGATCCTGTCCCGGGTGCAGCGCTACGATTTCCGCCGGATTCCGGGCCCCCAGATCGTCGAGCGGCTTCAGCAGATCCTGAACCGCGAACGGGTCGAGCACGATCCGGCGGCGCTGCACGTCCTGGCGCGCGAAGCCGAGGGCTCCATGCGAGACGCCCAGTCCCTTCTCGAGCAGGTGCGGGCCTTCGCGGGGGACCGGCCCCTGGACGCAGGCCTGGTGCGCGAGGCCCTCGGCGTGGTGGATGGGCGGCTTCTTCGAGAAACCTTGGACGCCTTGCTCGAGCGCCGACCCGGCGACGTGTTCGACCGGGTGGCGGAGGTCCACGGCCGGGGCTTGAACCTGGTGCGTTTCACCGAGGCCCTGCTCACCGACGTGCGGGACCTGCTCGTCGCCCGGCTGGTGCCGGAGCCGGCCGCGTCCTTGGATCGGCCGGCGGACGAGGTCGAGGCTTTGGTGCAACGGGCGCGGCGCACCGACGCTGCCACCTTCGAGCGGTTGTTCGAGCAGCTCAGCCGCCTGGTCGAATCGGTGGCCGAGAGCACCCATCCGCGCTTTGCGCTCGAGGTGGGGCTCGCCGCCATGGCCGAGGCTCCCCCTCGGGTCGACCTCGAGGCGCTGGTCGACCGGTTGGATCGGCTGCTGGCTGGGGGCGGGGCCCCGCAAACCGGAAATCCCGGTGGCGCCGGGAGTTCCGGATCGTCAGGGAGTTCGGGCGGGCGAGGGCGGTCGCAGGCGGCTGCCGGGACTGCGCGGCGTCCTCCCGCACCGGCCCGTTCCACCCCATCGCGGCAGGCGGAGGGAAGCCTCGAGTCCGGCGAGCCCGAAGCGCCCGCTCGGGGGCCGACCTCCCCACCGGCCCCAGCGCCGCAGCCGTCGGCCTCGAGGGCGGGGGACCCTGGAGCGTTCGATCCGGCCTCCCCCCCAAAAGAGGTGGGGCCGTCGGAGCATGCGTTTCGCCGCTTCGTGGCCCGAGTTCGGTCCGACCGGCCGGCCCTGGGCGCCGCGTTGATGCAGGTGCGGCCCCTCCGCTTCGACGCGGGTGGCGTGTCCCTTCGCTGCGAGACCGCGTTCGATGCCGAGACCTTGGCCAAGCCCGCCAACCGCAGCTACCTGCAAACCCAGCTCGACAGCTTTTTCGCCGATGCGGTTCCCCTCGAGGTCGGTCGCGGAAACGAAGAGCCTGCGGCCGCCGCCGCGGACCCGGGAAAACTCACGCTGAACGAAGAAGACGACGCGGCTCGAGAGGCTCGCCGGCGTGATCGCTTGGAGCGAGCGCGAAGCCACCCCGCCGTCAAGGCGGTCACCGAAAGCCTCGGCGGATCGGTCGGCAAGGTCCGCCTGGTCGACGACGCGTAGGAGAACAAAACCATGAACATCCAAGAGATGATGCGACAGGCCCAGCAGATGCAAAAGAAGCTGGAGAAAATCAAAGAAGAGGTGGGCCAGAAGACGGTAGAGGGCTCCGCGGGGGGCGGGATGGTCACGGTCCGGGCCAACGGTCAAGGGCAGGTCCTCGCCATCGAGATCGACAAGGAGGTCGTCGATCCGGAAGAGGTGGAGATGCTGCAAGATCTGATCGTGGCCGCCGTCAAGCAGGCGCTGGATCGGGCCAACGAGCTGATGCAGGAAGAGACCTCGAAACTGATGGGCGGGATGAAGCTTCCCGGCATGTTCTGAATTCGACCAGCGCATGGGATCCGTAGATCCTTTCGAGCGACTCGTCCAAGCGCTCGCACGCCTTCCCGGAGTGGGTGAAAAGTCCGCGACGCGACTGGCTTTCTTCATCTTGAGGCAGGGCGAAGACTACGCACGCGAGCTCGCGAGCGCCATGGTCGATGCCACCGAGCAGATGGGGTTGTGCAGCCGCTGCATGAACCTGACCGAGGCCAGCGAGTGTCCGATCTGCCGGGACGCTCAGCGGGACTCCGCGTTGGTCTGCGTCGTCGCCACAGTTCAGGACCTTCGTGCCATCGAGCGGTGCAACGAGTTCGCAGGGACTTACCACGTGCTGCATGGACTGCTCGCTCCCCTGGACGGAGTCGGTCCGGATGACTTGAAGATCCGGGAACTGATGGAGCGACTGCGCGGGGAGTCTGCCCCTCGAGAGGTCATTTTGGCCACCCAGCCCACGGTCGAGGGCGAGGCGACCGCCCTGTATCTTCAGCGCCTGATCACTCCCCTGGGCGTCTCGGTCTCACGGATCGCGTCCGGCCTGCCGATGGGCGGTGATTTCGAATACGCGGACCCGGCGACGATCAGTCGGGCATTGGCCGGTCGCCAGCAGATGTGAAACGCTCTCATACGGAACCACCGGACAATTCGGCTTGCAGCCACTGCACCACGTGGTCTCGACTCAACAGCTTGAGCTCGTCCCGGTCGAACCACATGCCTCGGCAGACCGGGCACACCTCGAACGAGACCGATTCGCCGGGCACGTGGAGGGGCTCGAGGCCCACACGATGGACCGGGCACGAGCCGGCGATTCCGTCCAGCTCGGAGGCCGAGCCGGCAGCGGGGACCTTGTCGGTCAGCTTGCCCTCGCCGAGGATCCGCTCGAGTTCGCCGTAGTCGACCCAGGTCCCGTAGCAGTGGCTGCACTGGTCGACGATCACGTCGTCGACGACGAAGGCCCGCAGCTCACCCCCGCATTTGCCGCAGCGCTCGGCCACCGGCAGGGAAATCTGGGTCGGCAGGTGCTGGGCGAATGGGGCTGGAAGGTGCGATGCCGCCTCGTGGCTCGCTGGGGTCCGAAACAGGCGTCGAAGCCCTTCCAGGGGAAGGACCTCGCCGGACCCGGTGAGCACCCGAACCAATTCGTCCCGCATGGCCTCCGCCCGCGGTGGACGGCGGGAGGGGTCCGGGTCGAGGGCCCGGAAGATGGCCTCCTCCAGCCCGGAAGGCAGGCCTGGCCGCACCTCGTGCAAGGGGCGGGGGGGACCCTGGAGGATCCGGGTCAGCATTTGCTGGGCCGAGCCCCGGCCGAACGGAAGCTCCCCGGCCAGGGCCTCGTACATGACCACCCCGAGGGCGAACAGATCGGCGCGCCCATCGATGAAGCTGCCTTTCAGCTGTTCGGGCGGCATGTAGCGCACCTTGCCGAAGATGACGTCGCCCTCGAGGGCCGAGACCGACGGTGCGTTCGGCCACCACTTGGCGAGACCAAAGTCCAACACCTTGATCTGGCCGGAACGCGTGACCAGCACGTTCTCCGGGCTCAGGTCCCGGTGCACGATGGGACCTCCGGCAGGGCCTTGATGGGCCAGCTCCAGGGCCGACAAGACTTCGATGGCGATGGCGGCTACCTGGGTGCCGGTCAAGGGGTGACCGGCCAGGGCGGTCCTGCGCTGCAGACGCTTCAGATCGATGCCGTCCACGTACTCCATGACCAAGAACAGCTCCGGGTCGTGGTGGCCTACGTCGAAGACGTGGACGATGTTGGGGTGGTTGAGGAAGGATCCGGTCCGAGCCTCGTTCAGGAACATCTGGACGTAGCTCGCGTCCTTGGCCAGGTTCGGCCGAATTCGCTTGAGGGCCACCCGCTTCGAAAACCCGGACAGCCCGGTTTGTTCGGCCAGGTGGACCTCCCCCATGCCCCCCGCTGCCAAGGGACGGAGGACCACGTAGCGGCCGAACCGTTTCATGCCCCGGGACTACCGCAGATCCCTGGGTGCGGGCAGGTGCGAAAGACTTCGCGCGGAGCCCCGCGCTTGACCCAGGCCTGCGGGGTCCGACCAATGGAGACGCCGTGGGGGGAGAGGATCACCCAGGAGAACGGCTCGGGCCGGAGGCGTTTCGAAGCCTGGCGGAACAGAGCCCGGATGGGATCGCGATCCTTCGCAGCGGGCGGTACGTCTTTGCGAGCCCGTCATGGGCCGAGTGCCTGGGCGCTTCGGTCGACGAGCTCGTCCGCGAGTCTTTCCTCGACCGCGTCTACCCGGAAGATCGGGTGACGATCCAGCAGTGGCTGGAGTGCCCGAACGACGGGAGCATCTCGGAATACCGATTCTCCGCGAACGGCGGCCGGACCCGTTTGCTCCAGCTCACGCGGGTTCGCATCCCCACGGGACAGGGGGAGCTGCTCGGATTGATCGGTCGCGACGCCACCCACCTGAAGCAGACCCAAGCTCAGCTGCTGCTGGCGGACCGCATGATGTCCATCGGGGCGTTGGCCGCAGGGACCGCCCACGAGATCAACAATCCCCTGACCTATGTGCAGGGCAACCTGAGCTTCGCGGTGGACGATCTGCGCGCCCTGTCCGACGAGGTGGGTGCAGACCGAGTCCAGGACTTGGTCGAGGCCCTCGAGGAAGCGGAAGAAGGGGCGGAACGGGTCCGGGTCATCGTCCGGCGCCTCCATGCGTTCGCCCGGGCCGATCAGGACGAGATGCAGGTCGTGGACGTGAACCGGGTTGTGGAAGACGCGGTGAACATGGCGTTCACGGAATACCGGCATCGGGCCCGGCTGACCAAAGAGCTGGCGGACAACGCGTTCGTGCGGGCGAACGGGGCCCGGCTGGGCCAGGTGCTCTTGAACCTGCTTTTGAATGCAGCCCATGCCCTGCCGGAAGGGGAGGCCGAAAAGAACTTCATTCAGGTGTCCACCCGGGTCGAAGACGGCCAGGTGTTTCTCGCCGTGCGAGACTCGGGTCCAGGGATTCCGCCAGAGATCCGCGGGCGGGTGTTCGACGCGTTCTTCACCACCAAGCCCGTCGGGATCGGCACCGGTCTGGGGCTGTCCATCGCCCACAGCGTCGTGACCGACCTGGGCGGGCGGATCCGGGTGGACAGCGAGCTGGGTCAGGGCACGACCTTCGAGGTGGTCTTGCCGTTTTCGGACCCCAGCGCCGAGGCCGATGACGAGTGGGGAATCAGCGGCTCGGTCGAGGCGCCCGCCCGGGTGCTGGTCATCGACGACGAGCCGCTGATCGCGGGGGCGCTTCGCCGGGCCCTGCGGGACCACACGGTGGAGGTGGCCGCGTCCGGACGGGATGCCATCGAGCTGCTGCGGACCCGGGAGTACGATCTGGTGTTTTGCGACCTGATGATGCCCGAGGTCACCGGGATGGACGTCTACGCCTGGGCGGAAAGGGAGCGCCCCGGGTTGGAGCGCACCTTCGTGCTCATGACCGGCGGCATCTTCACACCCCGCGCCAAGGCGTTCCTGCATTCGGTTCAAGGCAAAAACCGGAGCGTCGAAAAGCCCTTCGACATGGAAAAGCTCCGGCGCTTCGTCTCGGCTTTCTTGCAGGCGAGGGCCGCGTCTAAGACTGCGCTGTCAACCGGCGATATTTGATCCGGTGGGGTGTGTCCGCGTCCTGACCCAGGCGCTTTTTTCGGTCGGCTTCGTACTCCTGGAAATTGCCCGGGAAGAAGACCACCTTGCTGTCGCCTTCGAAGGCCAGAATGTGGGTGGCGATGCGGTCCAAAAACCACCGGTCGTGGCTGATGACCAAGACGCAGCCGGCGAACTCGAGGATCGCATCCTCCAAGGCCCGCAGCGTATCCACGTCCAGGTCGTTGGTCGGCTCGTCGAGCAGGAGCACGTTGCCGCCGCTTTTCAATAGCTTGGCGAGTTGGACCCGATTTCGCTCGCCGCCGCTCAGGCTCCCCACCAGCTTTTGCTGATCCGAGCCCGTGAACCCGAAGGCTGCCGCGTAGCTTCGGGCCGGGATGCTGCGCTTGCCCACCTCGATCGTGTCCGCGCCATCCGCGATCTCCTCCCATACCTTCGCATCGGGCTCGAGGGTGTCCCGATTTTGATCCACATAGGCGAACTTCACGGTCTCACCGACCTTCAGCTCGCCCGCATCCGGACTTTCCTGCCCGACCAGCATGCGAAACAGGGTGGTCTTGCCCGCGCCGTTGCCGCCGATGATCCCCACGATGCCGCCGGGCGGGAGCTTGAAGCTCAGGTCCTCGAACAACAGCTTGTCTTTGAAGCCCTTTTTGAGTCCGTCGGCTTCGACGACCAAATCTCCCAGGCGCGGCCCCGGTGGGATCGGGATTTCGATCTCCTGCAGCTTGTCCTTTTGTTCCTGCTCCAGGAGCTCGTTGTACTTGTTCAAGCGGGCCTTGCTCTTGGCTTGGCGGCCGCGCGGCGATTGGCGCACCCAGTCGAGCTCCCGCTCCAAAGTGCGACGCCGGGCGCTTGCTTGCTTTTCTTCGTCGGCCAGCCGCTTCGCCTTTTGCTCGAGCCAAGACGAATAGTTTCCCTTCCAGGGAATGCCGTGTCCTCGGTCCAACTCCAAGATCCACCCGGCCACGTTGTCCAGGAAGTAGCGATCGTGGGTCACCGCCACCACCGTGCCGGAATACTCGGCCAGGTGCCGCTCCAGCCACGCCACCGAGTCCGCGTCCAAGTGGTTGGTGGGCTCGTCCAGCAGAAGCATGTCGGGCCGTTCGAGCAAGATTCGGCACAGGGCGACCCGGCGCTTTTCGCCGCCGGACAGGTGGGCCACGGGCTGGTCCTGCGGCGGACAGCGCAAGGCGTCCATGGCTCGCTCCAGGGTGTTGTCGATCTCCCAGCCGTCGACCGCTTCCACCTGGTCTTGCAGGCGAGCTTGCTCGTCCAGGAGCTTTTGCATGGCGTCGTCGTCCAGCGGCTCCGCGAAGCGGGCCGATACCTCCTCGAACTTCTCGAGCAGCCGGCGGATGGGCGCCACCCCTTCTTCGACGTTCTCCCGGACCGTCTTGTCCGGATCCAGCTGGGGTTCTTGGGGCAAAAAGCCCACGCTGACGCCCTTTCCGGGTTTGGCCTCGCCGGTGTATTCCGTGTCCCAGCCCGCCATGATCTTGAGCAGGGTACTCTTGCCCGCGCCGTTGGCGCCCAGGATGCCGATCTTCGCGCCGGGCAAGAAGGCCAGGGTCAGGTCTCGGATGACCTCCTTGCCGGGGTGGGCCTTGCGGACGTTCTGCATGGTGTAGACGAACTCGGCCATGGGATGGGTTGCTGCCAGCCTTGCTCGGCCAGGGCAAGGCGACTCCGGGAGCTGCGTCGCCATTTGCCTTGGGGCGGTCCGCTGTGTAAGCGCCGAACCATGGAATCGCCTGCCGGCGGCCTGGAAGAAATCCTCCGGGTCCGACGGGAAAAGCGGGACCGGCTCGAATCCCAGGGGTGGTCGCCCTACCCGAACGGCCTGCGGGCGCCGAACAGCACGGCCGACGTCAAGGACGGCGCCGAGGCCCCCTCCGAGCCTTCCCCCGAAGACCCCCGGTTCACCCTGGGGGGCCGGCTGTTGGCCATTCGGGGCATGGGCAAGTCGGTGTTCGCCGATCTGTGGGACCGGCACGGCAAGCTGCAGCTGCAATTTCGCAAGGACAAGCTGGAAAAGGCGGACTTCGATCGGGTGAAGCAGCTCGACATCGGCGACATCGTGGTCGTCCGAGGGCCCCGCTTTTTCACCCGCCGGGGAGAGCTGACCCTGCAGGTCGAGTCGGTGCGTTTGGCGACCAAGAACATGCACCCGCTGCCCGACAAGCATGCGGGACTGCAGGATCAGGAGCTTCGCTACCGGCAGCGCTATGTGGACCTGGTGGTGAACCAGAGTTCCCGGGATGTGTTTCGCAAGCGGCATCGCCTGATCCGATTTTTGCGAGATTTTTTGGACGCCCGGGACTTCATGGAGGTGGAGACGCCGATCCTCCACGGGTTGCTGGGCGGCGCCGCCGCCAAGCCCTTCGTGACCCACCACAATGCCCTGGACCTGGACCTGTTTTGCCGGATCGCGCCCGAGCTCTACCTCAAGCGCCTGGTGGTTGGCGGCTTCGATCGGGTCTACGAAATCGGCCGAAACTTTCGAAACGAAGGGCTGTCGACCCAGCACAATCCCGAGTTCACGATGCTCGAATTCTATCAGGCCTACGCGACCTACCAGGACCTGATGGACCTGACCGAGGTGATGATGCGCGAGGCCGCCGAAGCCGTCACCGGCTCCACCCTGGTTTCGTACGGCGGCTGGAAGGAAGGAACGGAGCCCGAGATCTTGGACTTCGGTCGCCCCTTTCGCCGGATTTCGATCCGCGAAGGCCTGCGGCAAAAGCGGCCCGATTTGGATCCGGAGGATGCGGACGCGCTTCGGGCCGAAGCCCGTGCCGCAGGATTGGCGATCGAAGACGACGCACCTGTCGGAAAGCTGCAGACCGAGCTCTTCGAGGCTTTGTGGGAGCCGGAGCTGATGCAGCCGACCTTCGTCACCGACTTCCCGATCGACGTCTCCCCCTTGGCGCGCAGAAAGCCCGACGACCCCACCCTGGTGGACCGGTTCGAGCTGTACGTGGCCGGTCGAGAGATCGCGAACGCCTTTTCGGAGCTCAACGATCCCGAAGACCAGCGGGAGCGTTTTCGGGCCCAGGTCGAAGCGAAGCGCCGCGGGGACGAAGAGTCCATGGACTACGACGAGGACTACTGCCACGCCCTCGAAATCGGCATGCCGCCCGCCGCGGGGGAGGGCATCGGGGTCGATAGGTTGTGCATGCTGCTGACCAACAGTCCATCGATCCGTGACGTGATCCTCTTTCCGCAGATGCGTCCCCTGCCCCCCAAGCCGTGACGGGTGATGGGCCCCGCACCCGCACCTGGCGGGACCGGCTCTTCGGACCCCCGGCGTGGGCCGGGGCACTCGTGCTCTTCGCTGCCGCATCCCTTCTCGAATGGGTCCTGCCCCTGGAGCGGGTGGGCTGGGTGTCCGGCAGCATGGCCGCGGTGGCGGTGGCCGTCGGTGTGGGTCTGGGCCGCCGCCTCCGTCCGCGAGAAGCAGAC
>DAPKRQ010000180.1:0-2438 GCA_031800475.1 Myxococcales bacterium LLY-WYZ-16_1 | reverse complement strand
CATCTGGTATGCGATCATCGGCATGGAGCGCGTCGGCGGCCTGTTCCTCTACGACATCACCGACCCCGCCGCGCCGGTGTTCCTCGAGTACGTCACCACCCGGGACTTCTCCGGCGATGCCGAGCAGGGCACCGCCGGCGGCCTCGGTCCCGAGGGCATCGAGATCGTCGCGGCCGAGGACAGCCCGGTCGGCCAGGCCCTGGCCATCGTCAGCAACGAGGTCTCCGGTTCGATCGACATCTTCCTGCTCGACGAGCTCTCGGTCCCGGTCGAGGACCCGACGCGGCCCGAGGAGGCCGAGCTGCCGATGAACAGCCGCCTGGTGAGCGTCTACCCGAACCCGTTCAACCCGATCACCAACATCGAGTTCGCCGTGCCCCGCGACCTGCAGGTCCAGCTCGAGGTCGTCGACGTGCGCGGCCGCCACGTCGAGACCCTCGTCGCCGAGGCCGTCATCGCCGGCCAGCACAGCGTCACCTGGACGGCCGAGAACCAGCCCAGCGGCGTCTACTTCGCCCGCCTGGTCACCGAGGACCGCGTGCAGGTCCGTCGTCTGACCCTGGTGAAGTGACGTCGCACCGGCACCGGTCGGTCCGATGACTGGGGGCCCCGACGATCCGTCGGGGCCCTCGTATTGTGCGCCCGGCATGGGCACAGACTTGGAGGTGGAAGTCCTCTCCCGAGCAGGTCACAGCGAGGGAAGGGAAGCGCAAGGGCGGAAGGGTGACCGACCGCCTGAAGGAAGCGTGGAACGAACCCGTGGGCCGATGAACAAGAACCGGATACGAGGCACTGCGGACCGGGGCGAGCGAGCAATTGATCGCGAAGCTCCCGTGACCAAGGGGAAGTGGTGTAGATTCGGCGGTCGTGCGGGGAAGGTCTGTGTTCTTACCCGGGGAGATCTCGCCTTGCACCTGAAAGGGTGACGCGATCACACGCGCGGAGCGAGAAGTCAGCCGAGGCCATAGTAGTCGTAAGACGAAGGGCCGAACGTCAGGAAGGATGAAGCGAGCACCGGTCTCGCCGTTGCCATGGTCCAGAAGTCCATTCAACTGGAGCTTTCGTTCGAGAGCAGGGGTGAAGCCCCGAGGGTAGAGCGGAGCGGGCAAGCAACGGCGGCGGCCGGCGCAGGCGCACATCCGGGAACCGTTTCGCTGCTGGAGCTGGCGCTCGAGCGTGAGAATTTGCAGCGAGCGTTGAAACGTGTGAGGCAGAACAAGGGCAGCGGTGGCGTCGACGGGATGACGGTCGATGAGCTGCCGGACTTCTTGAGGCAGGAGTGGCCGCGCCTACGTGAGGAGATCCTCGCCGGCGATTACGTGCCCCAGCCTGTCCGCCGGCATCTGATCGACAAACCCGGTGGTGGGACGCGCGAACTCGGCATCCCGACCGTCGTGGACCGTTTCATCCAGCAGGCCCTGTTGCAGGTCCTGCAGCCGATCTTCGATCCGACCTTCAGTGAGCACAGCCACGGTTTCCGTCCCGGCCGCCGGGCGCATGACGCGGTGCGTCATGCGCAACGGTACGTCCAGGGCGGCAAGCGCTGGGTGGTGGACGTGGACGTGGAGAAGTTCTTCGACCGCGTCAATCACGATGTGCTGATGGGAAGGCTGGCTCGTCGGATCGGTGATCGTCGACTGCTGCGGCTGATCCGCCGCTACCTGAACGCCGGTGTGATGGCGGGCGGGGTCGTGGTGGAGCGGCACCAGGGAACCCCCCAGGGCGGTCCCCTGTCGCCGCTACTGGCCAACGTGCTACTGGACGAGGTGGATCAGGAGCTGGAGCGGCGTGGCCATGCGTTTGTCCGCTATGCGGACGATCTGCGGGTGTACGTCGGGTCCCGGAGAGCCGGTCAGCGGGTGATGCGCTCGCTGGTCCGACTATTCGGCCGCCTCCGACTGCGGATCAACCCGACCAAGAGCGCGGTGGATCGGGCCTGGAACCGTCCTTTCCTGGGGTTTTGCTTCTGGGCAGCCCGAGGTGGGAACATACGGGTCCGTGTCAGCGGTCAATCCCTCGAGCGAATGAAGGATCGCGTCCGGCAGATCACGAGCCGGAACGGTGGCCGGAGCTTGCTCCAGGTCGCTCAGGAACTTCGGGAGTATCTACTGGGCTGGAAGGGATACTTCCGGCTGGCTGATACGCCGCGGATTTTCCGGGACCTGGACGAGTGGATCCGGCACCGCTTGCGAGCGCTTCAACTGAAGCAATGGAAACGGGGCCGCACGGTCTTTCGCGAACTGCGGGCGCGGGGCATGTCCGCCCCTGCGGCGGCGAAGGTGGCGGCCAACGCCCGACGCTGGTGGAAGAACTCCGCGATGGCAATCCACATCGCCCTGCCGAACACGTATTTCGAGGGGCTGGGCGTTCCGTGCCTGGCTCCGTGACCTCAACCTGGCGAACCGCCCGGTGCGGACCCGCATGCCGGGTGGTGTGGG
>DAPKRQ010000179.1:0-10309 GCA_031800475.1 Myxococcales bacterium LLY-WYZ-16_1 | reverse complement strand
CCCCGCTGGGCATCGGGTCCGGGTGCTGTACGACGCCGAAGCCCTGTGGATCGCCGTCCGCCTGCCCCTGGACGCCAGCCTCGGCGAAAAGCCGCGGGCCCTGGAGCTGGAACGAGACAGTTTCGACATCTTCAACGACGACGCCGTTTCCCTGAAGTTCGACGTGCGCTTGGACCGCCGCACCACGCTCGGCTTCGTCGTCAACTCCGCCGGCACGCAGCTGGACTACGTGGCCCTGGAAAACGGCGCGAGCTTTCGCCGAGAGTATGACGCCATCTGGACGGCGGCCACCCACGTGACGCCCCAGGCTTGGTACGTCGAGGCGAGGATCCCGGCCGCCGCCCTGGGTGCACCCTCGGTCGACGGCGCCCGGAGCTTCGGATTCAACGTGACCCGCGATCACAGCCGCCGGGCCGCGGTCTACGATTGGTCCCACATCCCGCCCGAGTTCGGCGCCACCTCGGCCCTTTATTACGGCCGCCTGACCTCGATCCGGAAATTGGGCGGAGGCAGACCGCTGACCTTGATCCCCTACGGCCTGGGTCGATGGGACAGCCAGGCCGCCGGAGACGTGGCCGTGGGGTCCGGAAGCCTGGACGCCGAAGTCGGAGGGGACGTACGGCTTCGCGTCCTGCAGGACTTGTGGACCGAGCTGACGGTCCTTCCCGACTTCGCTCAAGTGGATCTGGACGATCCGGTAGTCAACTTCGATCGATTTCCGCTGTTTTTTCCCGAGCGGCGTCCGTTCTTTCTGACCGGCCTCGAAGTGTTCGAGTTCGGCGTTCCCGGGGTGGCTCAGCTGTTCTTTTCGCGGCGGATCGGCCTCGACGACGACAACGACCCGATCCCGGTGGATGCCGGATTCAAGATGTACGGCAGCGAGGGGCAGTGGCGGTTGGGGGCGCTGCAGGTCTTCACCCGCGGTCGGGGGGACACGGAGCCCGCGAGCTGGTCCGTGCTGCGGGCCCGGCGAAACTTCGGCGAGACCGCTCACCTGGGCGTTCTCGGCACACTGCGGGGCGCATTCGGCGCGTTCTCCCCGGAAGAGCTGCCGTTCGAGCCCGAAGTTTCGGTCGGAACGGACGGCAGCCTGCGCCTGCTGGACCGCCGCCTCATCGTCGAGGGGTTTTGGGCCTACTCCCGCAACGAGGCGACCGAGGGCGACGAAGCCCTCCGGCTCGAGCAGGGCATGTCGAGCCGGCTGAACGTGGCCTGGTTGGGCGAAGTTCTGCAGCCGAGCCTGTCGGTCCTGTGGGTCGAAGACGACTTCGATCCGGCCATTGGTTTCGTGCGAAGGAGCGACATTCTGCAGAGCGGCGCAGCCCTGGTGTTCCTGAAGCGCCCCAAAGCGGATCAGGATCTTCAGGTGCAAGTCACGCTCAACGCCAACAACATTCGCTCGAGCGACGGAGACCGAAACCTCGGAAACCGGGCCCGCGCATTCTTTTCGCTGCGATGGCGCTCGGGCTGGAACGGCTCCACATCCATCACCATCATGGAGGACGTGGTGGAAGAAAGCTTTGATCTTTTCGACCGACGAACCGTCGAGCCCGGACGCTATCGAGGCATTTCGGGAAACCTGTTCATCAACTCTCCCAGCGTCCGGAATCCGACCTTGTCGGTGGGCTACGAGTTCGACACGGGGTTCTTTGGCGGCACCCGCCACGGGCCGAGCATCGGGACCGGCTGGTCCATCGGCCCTCACGTGGAGACCTCCGTGGCCGCAGGGCTGACATTCACCCGCTTCCCCGACGGATTTTCCGAAGATGCGTTCACGTTCAACGGCCGGGCAGCCTGGTCGCCGAGCACCCGTTTGACCGCCGACGCAGTGGTCCAGCTCAACACCATCGACCAGATCGTGACTTCTCTCGGTCGGATCCGGTGGCGCTATTTGCCGGGGAGCGACATGTTCCTGGTGGGTCGCTCGCAGGTTGGCACTGGTGGCAATCCGGAGGAACGGTTCGACCTGACCCTCAAGATCCAGTACCGCGCCGACATCCTGCTCTGACTGCAGCCGACAGATGTGACCCACACCGCGCTTCGTCCTCGCCAAATGGTGCCCGAGTCGGTTACGCACCGGCGAGCCATGGGTGCCTTCGCTCCGACTGCGGTGGTGGTGGCTGCGGTCCTGGGCTACATTCTGGTGGCGGGAAAGGGCATTCTGCTGCCCTTCGTTTGCGCCCTCTTCCTGTGGACCCTTCTGACCGGATTGGCCGACGCGATTCGACGCATCCCTCGTCGCTTCGTTCCAGTGGAATTGCCTTATCTGGTACGGCTCGGTCTGGCGATAGCCGCGGTCTCGGGACTGCTGTGGGTGGTGGGCCGGCTGATCACCCAGAATGCCCGAAAGGTGGCGGCGGCCGCCCCCCGCTACTTCGGCGGACTCGAACGGCTGCTGGACGACGCACTGTCGAAGTTGGGCTTGGAAGATATCCGGGTCGGCGAGCTGATCGGAGGCGCCGACCTGGGCCAGACGCTTTCGCTTTTGAGCGGGACCTTCGACATTGCTGGAAAGACGGGATCGATCCTCTTGTACACGCTGCTGTACGCTCTTTTTCTTCTCCTCGAAGGACACACCTTTCCCGAAAAGGTCCGCGCCCTGGTTCCGGAGCCCGAGCGGCAGCGCAACACCCAGCAGACCCTGGAGCGCATCGGTTTCCAGGTGCAGAAGTACCTGGCGATCAAGACACTGACCAGTGCGATCGTCGGCACTCTGACCTTCGGGGTTTTGGTGGTCCTTCGGGTAGAATTTGCTGGGTTCTGGGGTGTGTTGACCTTCGTGTTGAACTATATCCCATACATCGGCTCTTTTTTCGCGGTGCTGTTTCCCGCTTCCATGAGCCTTCTGCAGTCCGGTTCGGTCGCCAACTTCCTCTTCACCTTCGGGCTGCTGCTGTGCGCCCAGTTCTTCGTCGGCAACATCTTGGAACCCCGAATCATGGGACGTTCCTTGAACCTCAGTCCGCTGGTCATCTTGTTGTCTTTGACGGTATGGGGTGCCTTGTGGGGGGTGGTCGGCATGTTCCTGGGCGTCCCGATCATGGTGACCGCCATGATCGTGATGGCTCAGTTCGAGCGGACTCGCCCCATCGCAATCTTGCTGTCCGAGCGGGGCAGAATCGCGGCCAGTGAGCCGCGATGAGTCCGGCCAGCCCGGTGTCGACTCGAGCGGGGAGTCTTCAGTGCGCAGCGGGCCCGAACAGCCTTCGAGCCACGGTGGGCGCGCCGGCGGAGATCCACAGCCCCACCAGGACGTACCGCATGAACTGCAATGGTAGCACTCCGTCCACTCCGGCCTGCCGATAGAGCAGGGACAGGCCCAGCCAGATCGCCACCAGACCGAGGGTACCGATCCCGACGGTGCCGGCCCGAGCCCACAGTGCCTGCGGCGGGCGCATGACGTCGCGGGCCGACTCTCGAAGCCATCCAAGCCCGAGTCCGACGAGTGCGCCGAACAGCCGCACCCCACCGCCGACAACCGTTTCGTCGAAGCCGAATACGACCCACGAGCCCACCACCGTGAGCCCCGCCGCCCACTGGGCTGCGGGAGAAAGCCAGGTCCGCAGAAACGGCTCCCGGTTTTGCCAGGCCCGGTACAAACCGAGCTGAGCGGCCCCCAGGACGAAGCCGACCCCCACGTCGTGCAGGTAGTGCACCCCCAGGTACGGCCGCGATGACGCCACCCCCAACGCCAGGATCCACAAAGCCGCAGCGCCGACCCGGCGCCGAACGTGAAGCGCGAGCCAACCCCACATCGCTGCGGCAGCCTGCGCATGTCCGGACGGAAACGACCACCCGTCGGCCTGCACCAGCGGTTCGACCTGGGGTCTCGCTTCTCGAAATATACCTTTCAACCAACCGTTCAGTAGAACAGCCAAGATCAACAGCAGCGCCGCCCGGGCGAACGTGCGCCGATGCACCGCCCAGTAGCCGAGCGCCACGAAGAAGAGTAGGAACGGTTCGTCGCCCAATGCCGTCAACAATCGTGCCAGCGAATCCAGAAGCGGCGTTCGGTGCTCGGCGATCCATTCCAGCTGTGCTCGGCCGGAGGAAAGCAATGCGTCCACGATGTGAGCCGATGCCCGGTTGCCGGCATCGAAGCAAGAGGACCGCGAAAATTCTCGATTCCGGCCGAAGCGTTCGCTACACATCGGGTCCGTGAGCAAAGGACACATCGAACGCGTCCCGGTGGAATCGGCCTACACCCTGCACGAGTACGCCCGCAGCGCGCACCTCTCGGGGCCGGTCCACGATCTGCGTCAAGAGGCCCAGACCGCCGCGCCTGTGTTGAAGGGTCGCCGGGTGATCATGCTCAACTCCACCGCGCGAGGGGGCGGGGTGGCCGAGATGATGCCGCGCCTGGTCTGCATGCTGACCGAACTGGGCGTGCCCACGGAATGGTGGACCATGGGTGCCGACGAGCCTGCTTTCTTCGAATTCACCAAGAAGATTCACAACATGATCCACGGCTCCGGAAGCCCCGAGATCTCGGCGGAGGCTCGCGACACCTACGACCGGGTCAGCCGCTCGGTGGCGAACGTCCTGCGACGTGAGCTGAGCCCCGACGACATTTTGGTCGTGCACGATCCTCAACCCGCGGGGGCCGGTGCAGAGCTGGCGGCGGCCGGCCAAGCCGCGGTGTGGCGCTGCCACATTGGCCTCGATGAGGACAATGAACAGACCGATGCAGCATGGGGCTTTCTGGAGCCCTACATCACGGGCTACCAGCACTGCGTCTTTACGGCGGTCGAGTATGTGCCCCGGTATCTTTCGTCGACGATCTCGATCATCCCGCCTGGCATCGACCCGTTCAGTCACAAAAACCGCGATCTCAGCGTCCAGGAGATCATCGGCATTCTCTGCAACGGGGGCCTGGCCAGCTCGCCTCCCCTGACGGTCACGCCAGCCTTCGAGCATCAGGCAAAGCGCCTGCAGCCCGATGGCACCTGGGGGCCACCCACCTCTCCCGAGGAGCTGGATCTCATTCACAGACCGGTGGTCACCCAGGTCTCTCGGTGGGATCGCTTGAAGGGATGGTCTGGGCTTCTCAACGGCTTCGTGCGTCTCAAAAGAGAACTCGCAGAGCGTACAAGAAACGACGCACGACATCACCGGAGACTGCAATTGCTTCGACTGGTTCTGGCTGGCCCGGAGCCCGAAGCCGTGCAAGACGACCCGGAAGCACAGGAGGTGCTCCAAGAGTTGACCGAGGCCTACGTGGCTTTGGAGCCAGAGCTGCAAAAAGACGTGGCCTTCATTTCCCTTCCGATGGCCTCTCGAAAGTACAACGCCCTGCTGGTCAACGCACTGCAGCGGTGTTCTTCGGTGGTGGTCCAGAACTCGCTCCGCGAGGGCTTCGGCCTGACCGCAACCGAGGCCATGTGGAAGCGGCTTCGTGTGGTGGGCACCCAAGCCTGTGGCCTCCGTCAACAGATCCGAGATGGAATCGACGGCCGCCTGGTCGACAACCCCGAGGATCCGGCCAACGTGGCTGAGGTTTTGGACCAAGTCCTCCGCATGTCGCGGGAGCGAACGCCCATGGTCACCTGCGCCCAGCGTCGGGTCTACGACGAGTTCTTGGTGTTTCGGCAGGTGAGCCGGTGGCTGCGGGTGCTCACCCGGGTGGTCGGCGG
Organism: Myxococcales bacterium LLY-WYZ-16_1; assembly: GCA_031800475.1. Taxonomy (GTDB): domain Bacteria; phylum Myxococcota; class Kuafuiibacteriia; order Kuafuiibacteriales; family Kuafuiibacteriaceae; genus Kuafuiihalomonas; species Kuafuiihalomonas phototrophica. The sequence goes on along the minus strand of DAPKRQ010000179.1, from coordinate 4,676 downwards.
TCCGGGGCACCCGTCGTCGGTCCGGGAACCAGAGGCTTCGACGGCGGCCCGCCGGTCCACCCGCTGAGCACGAAACGGACCGGGGGGACTGGCGGCGGGACATCCCACGTGTCGCGTGCGGACATCCCGCGTGTCCCGTGCGGAAAGCCCGCGGGCCCCATGCGGACATTCAGCGGGCGCCGTGCGGCCTTGCAGGTTGCGGCCGCGCCAGCCCGAGGTTCGAGCAAAGATACCGGGGGTCCGGGGAACGAAGGCGCTTTCAGCCCCCGCATCCCTCGGGGAGTTCTTCCGGCAAGACTCCGCAGTCCGCCAACCCGCAAAACTCTGCCCGGCAGGCCGAAGTCGACGTGAAGACCTGGCACGAGGCGGACGCGATACAACCCGTGTACGTGTTGAAGGCGTCGATGCAGTCGTCCGCCCCGCTGACGTTCGGGCTTTCGAGCGCGTCGCAAGCGCGCCCGCAGTCGGCTGCGGTCTCATCAGCGCCACAGCGCGCCGCCTGGCCGCAGGCTGCGCGGCAGCTCTGCACGTCGAACTCGACGCCGCAGGCGCTCACCCAGATGGCAAAAAGCCCGAGCAACGACCTCTTGCCAAAACCCACGCGCCTGCCTGGGCTCGTTGGCCCCTGCCGGTCAAGGTGAGAGCGCTCTGCGGCACACCGGATCGGCCCGAAGCCCCCCGCCCCTCACTACCGATGGGACCCGAAACGGGCTCAGCCCTGCTACTGCGCGGACAGGGGCTCAGATTCCGAGCCGGCTGCGCAGCCAGTCCCAGTCCAGCTTGGCCGGATTTTGGATGTAGGTCTGTTTGTCCTTCACCACGTCCTGCATGAAGGACTCCTTCACCTTCCAGGAATGATCCGGCGCCTCTTTGCCGTGCGAGACGAAGGCCAGTCGTCCATCGGTAAACTTGACGGTATAGAAGTCATGGGGGCTCGACGGGTCGGATTTGTAGATCGCGATGCCGATCTTTTTGTCATCCATGAGCTTTTGACCCAGGTCGATGAGCTGTTTGTACGGCGCTTCCTCGCGGTGGGCGTCGAGGGCCTGATTCAACGTGTTCAGGTATTCGAGAAACAGAGTTTCGGTGCTGCTGTGGTCTTGCGTTTCGATGCGCAAGAATCCTTGCACGGGTCGTGCCACCCCCGTGAGTGGGCTTTTGGACCCTTCTCGGGCGCAGTGGCACCGCCTGTTCCGCTCGACTGGCGTGCGCGCCGATCCAGTTCCGTGACCGGACCGATGCATTCTGCCCCACCGAGTCAGCTCACACCTGCGGGTGCACGCCGACCGGGGTTCTGCTAGCCGTGGATGGGGCTTGTCCCTCGAAGCGATGCGATCACCACCGTTCGACGCCCGGCGCTGGCTGACCATGGCCAGCCTGATCTTGGCCGGGGAAGCCATCTACACCCTCCCCTACTACCTGCGCCGGGACTACGCCCCAGTGATGGTCCGTGTCTCGGACCTGACCTACACCGAGCTCGGCACCCTGAGCTCCATGTTCGGCGTGTTCGCCCTGCTTTGCTACTTCCCGGGCGGATATTTGGCGGACCGGTTTTCGACGCGGATCCTTTTGGCCACGTCGCTGGCGGCGACGGGTCTGGGAGGACTGGTGCTGGTGGACCTGCCTTCGTTTCCGGTTCTGCTGGCCGTGTTCGGTTTTTGGGGCGTCACGTCGATCCTGACTTTCTGGGGCGCCTTGATCAAAGCGACCCGGAACTGGGGGCGCGCGTCGGAGCAGGGAAAGGCGTTTGGCATTTTGGACGGCGGCCGAGGTTTGGTGGGCGCAGCCTTGGCTTCGGTGGCGCTCGTCTTCTTCCAGCGGGCTGGAGAAGGCGAAGCCGGCCTCCGGCAAGTCGTATGGTTCTATTCGATCACCGCACTCTGCGCGGCAGCCGCAGTCGGCTTCACGGTACCCCCCGACCCCCACGCCGCCGAAGACCGGGGTCTGGACGGCGCCGGCCTCGCCGAACGCCTGAAACGAACTTTGCGGCACCGGGCAGTGTGGCTCCATGGCGTGGTGATCCTGGCCGGTTACACCGCTTATTGGGGCACCTTCGACCTGGCGCCCTACGCCGCCGACGGGTACGGCCTCGGAGACGCACAGAGCGCAAGGTTCAGCGTGTTTCCACTGTGGTTGCGCTTTTTCGCCGCCATCGGGGCCGGTTTTTTGGCCGACCGGGTGGGTGTCAGCCGCGCGGTCGGATGGGCCTTCACCACGGGCATCGTGGTCTTTGTGAGCCTCGCGTCCGTTCCGGCAAGCGCAGGAAGCACCGCGCTGCTGTTCGCCCAGGCGGTTCTCATGTGCATGGTCGGGTTCGCGCTCCGCGGAATCTACTACGCCCTGATGGAGGAGTACCGGCTCCCGACGAGCCTCACCGGCACAGCGGTGGGGGTGGTCTCGGTCATCGGCTACACCCCGGACATTTTCGCGCCACTCCTGTCCGGTGCCCTCATCGACGGTTTTCCGGGGGATGCCGGCCACCGAATCTACTTCGGCGTCCTGGCAGCGGTGTGCGGCGTCGGTCTCGTGGCCAACCGATTGCTCGGTCAAGACGTCGGAACGACGCCGCCGTTTTCAGAGACCCACTCGAGGTAGTCCGTCGGGTCCCCCGAGTAGAAGTTTCGCTGCGGCATGCCGAGCGTTCGGCGAATGCCGTTTTCGTTGTGGCTTCGGTCCGCTTCGGTGGCTCCGTCGAATGGAAGACCCACCGTCACCAGCTCCTCGTTCGGCTGGCCGTGGGTCTCGCCATGGGTGAAGGTACCCCGGGCGAAGTGCAGGGCGTGGGTCAGCTCGTGATGCAAGATCACGGGAGCCGGAAACCACTTCCACTCGGCGGCGCCGGCGGCTTCGGGGGAGTCCGATTTCGCATCGAAACGGTACGTACGATTCGTGCGGACCACGGTACCGGTTTCGGCAGTGTGCAAGGTCCCCGTCTGGGCTCGAAGCATCCGGTGGGCCCACCCCAGCAAGCCGTCGCCGAAGTCCTTTTGGGCGTGGGGCGAGTGGGCCATGAGCTTGCGGGTCATCCAGTCGGCGTCGTCGGTGTGCTCGATGCGGATCCGCTTGCCGGTGCCCTTCAGATCCTGAAGGAGCGCCCGCCCTTCCGGCGTGCTGGCCAGCACCCGGAGGTCCGACTGCATCTTTGCGGCCGATGCGAACCACCTCCGCTTCGTCGGTGCCGCGGATGTGCACGCCGTCGCTCGTGCGGACGACCCGGGCGCCGCGGTCCCCAGGGTTCGCCTGGGTTTCGGGGAGCTCAACCCAGCGAGACGCCAGATCTCGACGCACCTGCGCTTCGAGGGCCGCCGCCCGCTGGCGGGCGTCACTCCGGGCGACGGGCGACCGGACCGGCACCTCGGATCCGCCGATTCCCGGTACGGGGTCCTGGGGCGCTCGGAGCCCCTCTCTCGACCCGAGTTCATGGGTTTCACCCGATGGTGACCGCTCGACCGACCCCAGTCCGGCCGCGGGACGATGCGGCGGGAGCACGCTGGCTGGCATGTCCCGATTTGCGGTCGTCCCGCTCGAAAGGTTGCGCGAAAGTGCAGATCATCTCGAGCAAGGACCCGGACCGCTCCCGGGCCCAGCGGCTCCTGTTAAGCTTCTGCGAATGGAAAGCCGCGCCGATGGGGAAGGTCTTCGGATCGTCCCGGCGGAGGGATCGGTCTCGGTCGATCGGTTCAGCCAGAACCGGATCCTCGCCCTGTACCGGCAGCGATACCGGGTTCCCCCTTGGCTCGAGGGGGAGTTCGAGCCCTTCGAGCTCCGCGAGACCACGGTCTCCAAGCTGGTCTACGCCTGGCCCATGCGACCGGGAAGCCCGCGATTCTATGAATGGGTCGTGCGACAGCCCCGCTACTACCGGGCCCATCGCTGGGAGTACGACGGGATCGCCGAAGAGGCCGCCCGCTTCGAAGCCGACGCCCCTTTCCTGGACGTGGGCTGCGGCGCCGGAAACCTGCTGCGGATGTTGCGCGACCGAACCCACGTTCGCGCCGTGGGCCTGGACACGACGCCGCAGTCCGTGGAGCGGTGCCGGGAGGCCGGGTTCGAGGCGGAGGTTGGAACCCTGCAAGACCACGCAGACCGGGCCGCCCACCGCGGCCGCTATGCAGGGATCAGCCTGACCCACGTCCTCGAGCACGTGGCGGACCCGGTGGGGACCGTGAAAGCCGGGCTCGAGCTGCTGCGGCCGGGCGGCGTGCTGTTCTTGTCGACCCCATACTCACCCCTGTCCGCCGAGCAAGCCTGCTACGATCCCCTGAACCTGCCGCCCCACCACGTCACGCGGTGGCGGCTCAGCACGTACCAGGCCCTGGCCGAAGCCGTGGGGGGCGTGGACCTTTCGGTGCGCATGCCGCGCCGGTCCGCCTTCGGCCACTGCCGGCGTGCGGCGTGGTACCGGGCCGTTCCGAGCGAAACCACCACCATGTGGAGTTCGGCAGCCCGGGCAGCGTCGCTTCCGGTTGTGGGGGCCCGCGTGGCCACCGCGTGGCTGTTGGACGGAAAGCTTCGGCGCTCCGCCCGCGCATGGGTTCGGGACCGAGACCGGGTGAATGGGCAGATCGCCACCGATGTCATCCTGGCCATGCTGAGGGTTCCCGGCTGAACCGGAGCCCCGACCATCAAACACTCCGAGGAGCGTTTCGACATCGATGGACGCTGCAGGTCTTTTC
>DAPKRQ010000178.1:0-9115 GCA_031800475.1 Myxococcales bacterium LLY-WYZ-16_1 | reverse complement strand
CCCGTCCGAGGCTTTCGAGGTCACCATCCAGGGGCTGACGCCCGCCGGCGCGGGTTGGGGAACGGGACCCTTCGGGCAGCTTCCCGTCGAGGTGCCGGGAGCCCTTCCCGGGGAAACGGTGGCGGCCCGGATCGTCCATCGGGGCCGGGCCCGGGTGGTGGCGGCGCTGGCCGGCGAGAACCCGGTTCGGGACCCGTCGCCCGATCGGGTGGAGCCGGATTGTCCCCAGTTTCTGGTCTGCGGAGGATGCCAGTTGCTGCACATGGGGCCCGAAGCCCAGCGGGCGTTCAAACGGGACCAGGTGGCTGGCGCTCTGGCGTCGGTTCTCGCGAAGGATGGGGTGTCGGTCGAAGCGCCGGTGGCCTCGCCGGAGAGCTGGCACTACCGGACCTGGGCGAAGTTCGTGGTGGCGCCGAGTGGGTTCCTCGGCTCGTACCGTCCCCGAAGCCACGACGTGACGCCCATGCACGGTTGTCTCGTCCACGCCGCCCCCATCGACGACCTGGCTTCGAGCCTGACCGACCTCTGGGCCACCCGACCGCCGGCTGGACTTCGATACGTGTTGATGCGGGTCGCGCGGGCCGATCCCCGCGCGGCCCTGACCTTGGTGGCCCGCAGTCCCAAAGGTGCAGAGCACCAGGCGCCCCGCGCCTGGGCCCGGCTCCGGGAGCATTTGGAGGGGCGACACGACGTGGTGTCCGTGTCGGTCCATCGCCGAGATGCGGACGACGACGTGATCCTGGGGGAGGGGCCCACCGAGACCTGGTTTCGCAAGGGCGAGTTGTTCGAACGGGTGGGGGCTGCCCGGCTGGACTTGACCCGGGGCGGCTTCAGCCAAGTCAACCCGGGGGCGGCCGAGCAGCTGTACGCCCATGCATCCCGGGCGCTGCTCCCAAAAGGGCACCTGGTCGCCGATCTGTACGCGGGTGGGGGCGGCCTGACCGCGCACCTGCTCGCAGCCGGGGCACGGCGGGTGGTTGCGGTGGAGTCGTTGGGGGTGGCGGTCCGAGCCCTCCGCGAAAACCTGTGGGCGCCGGTCAAGCGAGCCCGATTGCGGGTGGTGGAGGCGCCGGTGGAGGAAGCGGATTCGGCCTGGAAGAAAGCCCGGCGCGTGACCATGAACCCTCCGCGAAAAGGGCTTGATGCCTCGGTTCGACGGGCGCTGGTCGAGGGGTCGGCGGAGCGGGCGATCTACGTCAGCTGCAGTCCGCAATCGCTGGCCCGAGACCTGAGCGAACTGATGGGAGCCTTTCGCGTGGAGCAGGTTGTGCCGTTCGACCTGTTTCCCCACACCCGCCACGTGGAAACGGCGGTGACCCTGGCCCGGCGCTGACTTCGGGGGGCTTGGCCGCACATCCCGCGCGGCTCAGCGCGCTGCCGGGGGCCGACCCAAGCGCTGCTCGAACGCCTCTTCGAGCCACGCAAGCTGGGTCGTGGTCTCGGGCACCCGCAGCATGCGGGCCTTGGAGGCGCGCTCCACCGCATCGTTCAGGTCGAGCCCGGCGGCGCCGAGGGTGAGGATCGCCATCAGACCCGCCCGACCGATCCCGGCATAGCAGTGAAGCAGGACGCCCTGTCCGGCCCCGAGCTGCTCCGCCAGGGTCCGGGCCAGGGTGAGGGTGTCGTCTGCGGAAGACGGCACTCCGTGATCGGTGATCGGGTGCCGCACGAACTCCATGCCGAGCATGTCGGCCACCTCTGCCTCCCGCTCGAGTCCGCAGAGCGCCGCTTCTTGCTCGGGCTGAAGGGAGACCAGCACATCCACGCCCTCCCGCTGCAGGGCCGCCAGCGCGAAGTCCAAGCGGTTGCCGCCAGGCGGGCGGGGCATGATGGCCAGGTTGAGGCCTCGGTCGGGGGCGATCCATTCAAACAGTTCGGGCATTCAGGTCTCCGGATCCGGGACGACCACGGTCTTCGGCAAGACGAATTGCTCGAGGCCCGGCCGACCGCCGGTGCGGTGATCGCCGCCGAGGCCCCGCCCGCCATGGGCCAGGGCCGGATGGCTGCCGCCGTGGCCGTTCAGCCAGATGGTGCACCGGTCCAGGTGCTTGGCGAGCCTTTGTAAACGCTCGGCGGACGCGGTCCAGATCGAGACCCCGGCGTCGTGCTCCAGGTCGTTCACGCGCTCGACCACCTCGTCTTCTCGCTCGAAGGGCACCATCACGAGCAGTGGACCGCCCGCGTCTTCCCGGGTGACGCGCATCTCGGGCCGGCCCTCGATCAACACGGTGGGCGCCACGAAGAATCCCTCGGCGGCCGACCCGTCCACGTGGCGGGCGCCGCCGGCCACCAGCGTGGCGCCCTCGCGACGGCCGAGTTGGGCATAGGCCAGGGTTCGTTTCATCCACGCTTCGTGGGGCACGGCCCCGAGCTCCGAGTGCTCGTCCAGCGGGTCTGCCACCACCAACGCCCGGGCCTTGTGGGTGACGAGGGAGGCCACCTCTTCGTAGACCGGGCGGTGAACGAAGAGACGCTGCAGGCCGAACCCGTCCAGGGACGCGGTGCCGAGCCCCATGTGGGCCGCGACCCGGCACGCCCGGCCGAGGGAGGCGTCGTCGAAGATCACGGCGGTGGTCCGTCCGCCGGTGTCCGCCCGGACCGGCTTCAAGTTCGATTTTGCCGCGAGCACGTGAAGTCGCCGGGCCCGGTCGATCCCGGTCGCGGCCCACAACCCGTCCACGTCCGGGTGGGCTGCCAGGGCTTCGATGGCCGGGGTGGCTCCCGAGAGCAGGTTGAACGCGCCGGGCGGAAAGCCGGCGTCGTGGACCAGTTGAGCGAGGCGCAGGGCGGCGAGCGGTGCTCGCTCCGGGACCACGGCCACCACCGCCGAACCGGCCGCCCACAGCGGGGCGGCGCCCCGGACCAGCTGAGCGAAGGGCTGGCGGTCTTCGACCACGAGCCCGACCACCGGCCGCGGAACCCAGGTTTCGGTGGCGCTCAGGCCCGGGAGGGCTCGGTGGGCTCCGGCCTGTTTGCTCGGCCAGCCCGCGTGATCCCGGATGCAGGTCACCGACGCTTCCACGTCGTGACGGCGCACGTGGCGCACGGAGCGGCCGGTCTCCAGGCAGTGCAGGACCATCAGGTCTTCGGCTTCGTTTTCGAGGTAGCGGGCCAGGCGGGCCAAGCGATCGCGCCGGGTTTCGGCCGACGCGTGGCGGAGCTCCCGAGCGGCCTTGCGGGCGGCGGCCACCGCCCGATCCACGTCGGCGGGGCTGGCCGAGGGGCAGCGTCCGAGCAGCTCCGAAGTGGCTGGCGCGTGGATCGGAGTCGACGTGTGGCTGTCGGACTCCACGTCGAGGCCCCCGACGAAGAGCTGGGGAGGCCGCTTGGAATGGGTGAGCACCAGTTCGTCGGCCCGCCTGCGAAAGGTCTTCATCGGACCGTCGCAGCCTACGGCGCGGGACGCCCGGGGGAAAGCCGGGTGGTGGCAGACCGACCCACGGGGGTCGAAATGAAATTCGTTCGAGGGCCCGTTCGTCCGGCTCCCGGGCCCGTTCGTCCGGGTCCCGGGCCCGTTCGTCTGGGTCCCGATCAGATCGCGTGACCCCCCGCGCCCTCCGCGCGCCAGGCGACCGACATGTTCGGGCTGGTCCGCGCCCAAGCCGGCGGCCCCGACGGGCCCAAGCCGATGAGTCCGCCTTGGTAGCCCGGACAGCGCCGGGTGGCGTCGACCAGTGCCTGCCGCAGCACCGCCGACGGCGGCGCCCGAGGATGGGCCCGCATGGCGGCTGCAGCCCGGACCGCCAAGACCGTGCGCATCATCCATTCCCCGTCTCCGGTGCCGCTGATCGCGCCCAGTTCGTCGTCGGCGTAGGTACCCGCTCCCGCCAGCGGGCTGTCCCCCACCCGGCCGGACCGCCGATGGGTCAGGCCGCCCGTGGACGTGGCGGCCGCCAGGCTGCCCCGTCGGTCCCGGACCACGGCGCCCACGGTCTGGCCCGATTCGGGCCCCGTCGCCTCCGACCCCGGTGCGACCGCGTCGGGCGCGTCCAGCCGTCCGCTGGCCCGGGCCCGACGCCACTTGGCCCAGGAGCCCTCGGTCCGGGCCCGGGTGGGCGAAGTGAGCGGAACCCCCTGTTGTCGGGCGAATCGAAGGGCGCCGGGCCCGACCAGCAGGCAGTGTCGCCCGTCCTCGAGCACTGCGCGGGCCAGGTCGATCGGATGACGCACCCCCAGGACCGCGCCGACCCCGCCCAAAGCCAGGTCCGACCCGCGCATGATCGATGCGTCGTGAAAGGGCAGGGCGTCCTCGTCCAGGTTGGCACCGGTCCCGGCGTTGAAGGTCGGATCGTTTTCCAGCACCCGGACCGCCGCCTGCGCTGCGTCCAGGGCCGAGGCCCCGGCGGCCAGCAGCTCGAAGCCGACCTCGGCCGCGGCCCGACAGCCCCGTTGGGCTGCGGCGCGCCGTTCGGGCGGAATGCGGCCGGCGCCGCCGTGGACCAGGATCAGGGAATCGGACATGGCGACTTGGACAAATTCCAGACTTGAGGCCGCGGCCATCGCATGCTACGTCCCCGCGCTCCCGACGCGCGCAGGCGCTCGGGCTGGAGGACCCCATGGCAAAGTGCCAACTGACCGGCAAGTCTCGCATGAGCGGCAATCTGGTGTCGCACTCGAACCGGAAGACCCGCACGGTCCGCAAGGCCAACATCCAGACCAAGCGGATCTTCAACCCCGAGACCGGCCGGATGGAAAAGATGAAGGTGTCCACCCGGGCGCTGCGCACCCTGTCCCGCAAGGGATGGGAGGCTTTCAAGGCGACCTGACCGCTGCAGCGGAACGGGCGGGTCGAAACTCGAGGGAATCACGCGGACATGAATACGGAACGCAGCGGAGCCGGTGGACGGCGGGGCGGCGGCGGCGGCGGCAAGCGCAAAGTCGACCCGTTCTTGGCGGACAAGAGCCTGAAGATCGACTGGCGGGATGCCCAACTGCTGTCTCGCTTCATCACCGAGCGGGGCAAGATCGTCCCGCGCCGGGTGTCGGGCGTCAGCGCCAAAAACCAGCGAAAGCTCGCAAAGGCCATCAAGCAAGCCCGCCAGATGGCCGTCCTGCAGTACGGCGGACACCGGGTTCCGCCTCGAAACCTCGTCTGAATCGGGTACCCTGCGCTCGTATGGGGTGCACGAAAGCGGGGCGCTTCGGTCTCGCGGCGGTTGTGTGGGCGATGGCGACTTCGGCCTGCACCACCCAGACCGTCACGATCGACGGCCGCGAGGTGCCGGTCGAAGAAGCTGCCCGCTCGAAGCTGAAAGCGGCGCGGGCCGCCATGGCCGAAGGCGATCGGGCTCGGGCCGAAGCGGCCTACCGAGAGATCCTCGATTCGTTTCCGGACAGCGATGCCGTCCCGAAAGCCCTCGACGCCCTGGCCATCCTCCGCCGGGACGCCTCCGGCTGCGACGCGGCGCGGGCCTTCGACGAGCGGCTGATCGACGAGCATGCCGAGACTGCCGAGGCCCGCGCGGCCCGTGCCCGCCGGCGCGACTGCACCCAGGGCCAGGTCGCTGGGGCGACGGACCGCACCCTCCGCGACGCCTACGAGCAGGCGCGCACCCCATCCGAAAAGCTGGAGGTGGCCCGTGAGGCGGCAGATGCGGCCGTGGACGGGGAACAGTTCGGGACCGCGGTCCTGTGGCTGCTGGAGGTGGACCGGCTGAGCCGGTCGACCGGCGCCGATCGAGACGGCGTCCGAAGCGAGATCGATCGTCTGATCCGCGAACGCCTTTCCGCCCGAGAGCTTCGCGAGGTGCTGGAGCGCACCCGTCCTCGCGACTTTCCCCAAGAGCTCGTTCGCTTCAAGCTCGCACGGGTCCAGCAGCACGTCGGCGATCGCGCTAACGCCCAAGCGAGCTTTCAAGATTACCTGAAGCGCTACCCCGAGGGCCGGTTCGCTTCGAAAGCTCGGGCCATGCTGTCTCAGGTGGAGGCGGTCGAACCGGTGGTTCCGACTCGGCTCGGCGTACTGCTGCCTTTGTCTGGCCGCCACCAGCAGTACGGCGATCTCGCCATGCAGGCCATCGACATGGCGCTTCGAGACGCGACCGGGATCGAAAAGGTAGTTGCCGATACCGAATCCGACCCGGTTCGTGCGGCCGAGGCGGCCGAGTCCTTGGTGCGGGAACACCAGGTGATCGCCGTCTTGGGCCCGATCTTCACTTACGAAGCGGAGCCGGCAGCGGTCGTGGCCCAGCGCCTCGGAGTGCCGATGCTGACGATCAGCGCCGCCGACGGGATCGCCGACGTCGGCCCATTCGTGTTCCGAAACGGCTTCACCAACGCCATGCAGGCCCGCGCACTGGTGTCGTATGCCATGGACGTGCTCGGCTTTCGGCGCTTCGCGGTGCTGCATCCCCGGCATCCCTACGGCGAAGAGTTGCTCCACCTGTTCTGGGACGAAGTCGAGCGGCGCAGGGGCGAGATCCGTGGGGTCGAAAGCTACGGGGTCCAAGAGACCACGTTCAGCGATCCAGTGAAGGCGCTCGTGGCCCGCGACGACCTGTTCCGAAGGCCTGACTACGTAAAAGCGGCTCGCGAGTGCCGGGAGCAACCCGACAGCTATCGCCAGGCGCGCTGCCGGGAAAACCTTCGCAAGAACCTGAAGCCGATCATCGACTTCGATGCCCTCTTCATTCCGGACTACCCGCGTACCATTTCCATGGTTGCCGCGGCGCTCGCTTTCGAAGACGTGATCGTCGAGCGAGATCCAAAACGGCTTCGGGTGATCGAAAAGACTCTGGATCGTGAAGTCGAGCCCGTTACGCTGCTGGGTGCGAGCGGTTGGAACGATCCGCGTTTGATCGAACGGGCGGACCGAAACGTCGAAAATGCCGTCTTCACCGACGGCTTCTTCGCCGACGCGGAGACGCCCGAGGTGAGGGCGTTCGTTTCCAAATATCGAGAAGAATACGGCCGAACCCCTCGGCTGTATCCCGAGGCCCTGTTTTACGATTCAGCCCGCATTATGAAGCAGGTGTTCGCCTCGGGGCCTTCGACCCGAGCGCGCTTTCGGGACGCCCTTCAGGGCGTGCGGGACTTCGTCGGGGTGACTGGCCAAACCAGCTTCGGCGACCAAACCGACGCTTCGAAGGTGGTCCGGATCTTGACGATTCGCGACGGTACGATCCAACCCGCACCACCCGGCGGGTTCGAGTACACGAAAGAGCGAGACACCGACGAAAGCAACCCCGGGTCCGAAGGTGCTGCCGCGGATGCGGAGGGTTTCGGCGGTACTGCGTCTGGCGCAGCGACCGACTCGTGATGCCGAGCTTCAGCCCCGGACGGTGGTCCTGGTCGACCCGCGTTCGCATCGACGAGGTGGGCCCGGACCAGACAGCCAGGCCCAAAGACATCGTCGACTGGATGCAGGAGGCAGCGGGGACCGCGTCGGAGGCCGCCGGCTACAGCCGGGCTCGTTTTCGGCGAACGGGCGCAGCATGGTTCATTCGCGAGCTGACCCTCCGCTGCATGCGTCCGATCCCATTTGGAGCAAACGTGACCGTTCAGACCTGGGTGTACGATTTGCGCCGCTTTCGAACCGAACGGGAGTACCGGCTGTCTTCGCCCGAGGGGGTGGCGGCGGAGGCCGCCGTGGAGTGGCTCTTTTTGGAAGACGACGGCCGAGGCGGCGTTCGGCCCCGTCGGCCCGACGACGAAATGAAGCGCGCGTTTCCCCGGATTCCCGACCGCGTGTTCGTGCCCGACGAAGTACTGGACCCGGCCGCCGAGGCGCCGCCCGCTGCACGCGTTGCGGAGACGACCCGGGAAGTGCAGCCCTCCGATCTCGATGACAATGATCATGCCAATCATGCTGCCGTCGTCGGCTGGTTGGACGATCAAGCCCGCAACCTGTTCGGGGTGGGAGCCCAGCTGGAGGCGATGCGGGTCCGCTATGAGGCGCCGGCTCGCCTGAAAGACCGTTTGCTCTTGCGGATCGCCGAATCCGATGGCGTCTGCGTCCAGACGATCCATTGCGGGAGCGAGCGGTTGTGTCGCGCGGTGTCGCGGTACCGGTCGAAGGCCCGCGAAGGAGGGGGATGACCTTGGCGCGGCAGCTCAAACACTTCGTCGCCGAACCCAGTACCTGCGCATACCTTCCCGATCGGGATGCATCCCTCGAGTATCGTCTTTTGATCGATGTGACCGAGGTCGAACTCGAGCACATGCTGGCGCGGGGCTGGCGTCGGTTCGGACCGGCGTATTTCCGTCCGGCCTGCAGTGGTTGCCGGGAATGCGTGCCCCTCCGGATCCCGGTCGCCCGCTTTCATCGCTCGCGGCAGCAGCGTCGAGTGTGGAACAAGGGCCAGCGTTTCGAGCTTCACGTGGGAGCGCCGCGGGTCGATTCGGAGCGGTTGGAGCTGTATGACCGCTGGCACGTCGACCGGGCCGGTGCCAGGGGCTGGAGCGACGATCTGATCGATCCCGAGCAGTACTTTCATCAGTTCGCCTATCCGCATCCGGCGATTCGGGAGTTCACCCTGCGGGACAGTGAGGCGGACGATCGGCTGGTGGCCGTGGCCATCGTCGACGAAACCCCCCGCGCGCTGAGCGCGGTCTACACCTTCCACGACCCGGACTATCGAAAGTTCTCTCTCGGAACGCTGTCGATCCTGCGGCAGATCGACCGGGCCCGGACGCTGGACAAGGACTGGCTCTACCTCGGTTACCGCGTGCTCGGCTGCCCTTCCTCCGAGTACAAAGCCCGCTTTCGGCCCCACCAGCTGATGACCGACTGGGTGGGGTTCGACCGAGTTCCGGCCTGGGTGGACCACGACGACGCCAAAGGGACGCCGTCGATCCCGACGGGCCCGCAGGCGGGGGGGCCGGCGAACGATGGCGGCGGCCCTCAAACGGGCTGAGGCGTTCGCCCCGCCTGGCCCATGTACCTGCTGCAGGGACCGACCGAAGCCCGTTGGAAGGCACCCACCCTTTGACAAGCCGGCACCGATTCCCAAGCTTCGTCCCCATGGGCAAGGGCCTCATCGCGGCGGCCGTGGCGATCCTGGTCGGACTGTTCGTGTGGGCTTTTTGGGTCGAGGCGCCCGAGCCCACCCTGCCCCCGGTGGCGTCGGCCCCGGGTTCGGCAAGGCCCGAGCCGAGCCCCCCGGCCCCAGAAAGT
>DAPKRQ010000177.1:0-14435 GCA_031800475.1 Myxococcales bacterium LLY-WYZ-16_1 | reverse complement strand
AGCTGCCTCGCGGCCTCCGCCACCAAGCGCCCGTGTTGTGCGGCCACCCGCCGGACGAAGGGAGAAAGACCCGCGGTCCAGACGACCCCGGCCACGGCCACCAGGACCACCAGCACGCCGCCGAACAGGAGCCCGGTCCAGCGCAGGCGCAGGCTCACGGTCGAGGCACCATGTATCCGACCCCTCGGATCGTCTTGATCCACCGGGGCCTTTTCGGGTCGTCGCCGAGCTTTCGGCGCAGATGGCTCACGTGCACGTCCACGGAGCGATCGAAGGCGCCGAAGTCCTGGCCGCGGGCGAGCTCCATCAGCCGATCCCGCGACAAGACCCGTCCCGCTTGGGCCACCAGCGCCCGCAACAGGTCGAATTCGGTCGAGGTCAGATCCAGCTCCCGCCCGTCGAAGGTGGCGCGGCGCCGTTCCGGGTCGACCGCGATCGGGCCGGCCGTCACCGGTCGATTCGCCGGCTCGGGCTCTGCCGGCCCCCGGGCCCGCCGCAAGATCGCATGCAGACGCGCCACCAGCTCTCGGGGGTCGAAGGGCTTCGGCAGGTAGTCGTCGGCGCCGAGCTCCAGGCCCACGATCCGGTCGGTGGCCTCGCCCCGGGCGGTGAGCATCAAGATCGGAACGTCGTGCGCGGCCCCGATCCGGCGGCACACCTCCAGCCCGTCCAAGTCCGGAAGACCCAGGTCCAAGATCACCAGGTCGACCGGGGCGCCGGCCAGCGCCGCCAGGCCCTCCGCGCCCGTGCTCGCCACCCGAACCGCGAAGCCGCGGCTGGACAGGTACTCGTCGAGCAACTGGCCCAGCCGCGGATCGTCGTCCACCACCAGGACTTCGGTCTGCCCCGTCCCGGCGGTCATGTTGTCAGCGGCCCGGACCCCGCCGGCCGGCTTTCTGCAGGCGGTCCACCAGCATCTGCCTCTGGTCGGGGGTGAGGCCTCGGTGCAGCTCCAGGAAAGCATCCACCGCCCGGTGGGCCAGCCGGGTCCGTTCCTTGGCCGCTTCCTCCACGAAGCGATGCAGGGCTTCGGCGTCCGGGGTTTTTTTGCCGAGCTCCTCGGCCAGCATGGCTCGGTTTTCGCGACGTTCCCGCCGGATCTGTCGCGCGTCTTGGCGGATCGGGTGGAACAGGCGGGTGGCCTGCACGGCCTGCTCCTCGCTCAGGTCCAGGCTTCGGATCAGCCGGGCCCAGGGGCCCCCGATGCCGCCACCGCCGGGCCGGGCGCTGGCGGCCCCAGCGATGCCGAGGGCCAGGGCCGTCGCGCCCAGGATTCCAAGGATTTTCTTCGTGTCCAACTTCATGGGTCAGCTCCTTTCGTGGAGCCCTCGGTTCTTCCCGGGGCCCCTCTTCGGACCATGTAACCGGCGCTAGGGCCTCGGAGTGTCCAAAGGTTGACGAAGCTTCGTGAAGAAACGTCAAGAATCCAGGACTTCCCGGGCGCGTCGGGCCAGCTCCCGGGGTGTGAAGGGCTTTTGCACGAACCGGTGGGTGCCGGCCCGAGCCACCGAGGGCAGCTCGTCCGAATAGCCCGAGATGTACAGGACCCGCATGCCGGGGCGAGACTCGAGCAGCAGGCCCGACAGCTGGGTGCCTCGCATGCCCGGCATCATCATGTCGGTGATCAACAGGTGAATCGGACCTTCGTGCCGAACCGAGTGCTGGATCGCCTCCTCGCCGGACGCAGCGGTCAGAACGCGGTAGCCGAAGGCCACGAGCCCCCGTTCAGTGAGCCGCCGCACGATCGGCTCGTCTTCGACCAACAGGATCGTTTCGTCGCCGACCGGATCGTCCGGACCCCGTTCCGGCGCGGGCGGGGTGTCCGTGCCGTCGTTTCGGGGAAGCAGAATGCGGAAGCGCGTGCCCACGTTGGGGCGGCTTTGCACGTCGATGCGCCCGCCGTGCTGCCGCACGATGCCATAGCAGGTGGCCAGCCCCAGCCCGGTGCCCCGTCCGAGCTCCTTGGTCGTGAAGAACGGGTCGAAAATGTGCTGCACCGTTTCGGCATCCATGCCTACGCCCGTGTCTTCGACCTCGAGGGTGGTGTACGGGCCGGGCTCGAGTTCGGTGGTGTCTTCGCGGACCTGCGTGCGCCCGGTCCGGATTCGGAGGACGCCTCCGTTGGGCATGGCATCGCGGGCGTTGACGACCAGGTTCATCAGAACCTGCTCGAGTTGGCCAGGATCGATCGAAACGATGTCGCCCGCAGCCGCCGTCTCGGTGCGAAACTCCACGTCGTCGCCCACGACACGCCGGAGCATCGAGGCCATGCCCTCTATCAGCTCGTCGATCCGCACCGGCACCGGGACCATCGTGTCTCTTCGAGCGAACAAAAGCAGCTGTTTGGCGAGCCGGGTGCCTCGTTCGCCCGCATCCGCCACGTGGGCCAGGTCGGTCTGCAGCGGATGGTCGTCGGGCAGCTCCGACCGAACCAGATCCACGTATCCGAGGATTGCCGTCAGCAGGTTGTTGAAGTCGTGGGCCACGCCTCCGGCCAGCAGACCCACGCTTTCGAGTTTTTGGGCTTGCAGCAAGCGTGCCTGCAGGTCCGTGCGCTCGGTGACGTCCCGGGCCATCCACAGGATTCGGCGGCGCTCCGGCGGGCCGAAGCCCCGAGCCTGGGCCGAAAACCAGCGGTCTCGGCCTCCGATCGGCAAGGTATATTCCACCCGTTCCGGCGCCGTGCCGCCGAGCGCCCGCTGCATGGCGGACCACAGGTGTTCGGCAGTGTTCCGGGGCAAGAGCTCGTGCAGGTGCCGGCCCACGGCGTCTTCGACCCGCACGCCGAGTTGCTCTGGCCCCGACGAGAAGACTTCTTCCAAGATTCCCGCCGGCGTGAACACCAAGATCAGATCGGGGCTTGCGGCGAGGATCTGTCGGTATCGGTCTTCGCTGCGGGCCAGCAGCTGCACGGACATCAGGCTGGCAGCGGCTTCGGAAAGGCGACGGCCCGTTTCGGACAGAAGCCATTTTTCGTCGACGGTCCAAATCCTTTCGAACGAGTTCTGCTGCAGCAGCAACACGAAGGTCGTGTGTTGAGAGGGGCGAAAGCTCACGCAAGCTTCGGACCGGGCCGTGCCGTCCCCGTCGAACAGGGGGGTACGTCCGGACGCCGCGTCGAAGGTGCGAACCCCTGGGGTCTGCAGGATACCCTGCAGCTCCGTCTTGCGAGGAGGTGGAACGTCCAGGGCGGTGGTGGGGAGGGGGCTGTGGTTCGGTCGGGCCACCGACGCCCGAACCCACGGCTGGGTGGCGGCGTCGGCCGACGCCTGAACCACCGCCGCCCGCTCGCAACCGAACACGTCCAAGACCAGCTCGTTGGCGCCGGTCAGCAGTTGGTCGATGGAGCCGCTTCGTTCGAGCAGGGCGTGAAGCTGATCGATGGTTCGCAGCTCGAAGTGCCGCTGGGCCTGTCGCTGCTCGTGCAGCTGCCGGCCCAGGCAGCTGCCCAAGGCCGCTGCGATGGCCCGAAGCCAGGGCAGCTCCCGGCGAAGCAACTGGTCGTCCCGGTCGGCCTCGATGCCCAGGACCCCGGTGGTTCGATGGCTTTCCCGCAAGGGCAGCAAGATGGCTCGCCGGGTGCCTGTGGCGCCGTCCAGGCCCAGGAACACGCTGTGGCCCGATTCGAGCTCCGAGCGCGCCCGGGTCCCCACCGCCAGGCTCGCCTCGTCCAGGTGGGCTTCGGTCCCCGGCCGGAGGCGCTCGAAGGCCCGGCCGGTCCGCCCGTCGGCCTCGAAGGCATGGACGAAGGCGCGATGGGCCTCGAGGGCGTCCACCAGCTCGGTCAAGATCCCGTGGACCACGGCCACGGTCTCCTGACCGTGGGCGTTGGCGGCCCGTTCGCAGACCGAGGCGGCCCGCTCTGCGAACCGGACCGAGCTCGAGGGGACCGGGCCCGATGAACCTGTGCCGGCGATGGCCGCATGATAGCTGCTCCGACGGGACGAAACCAATCGAAGCCCTCTCGGGCGCTCACCGCTGTTCGGGGGCTGGGAGCAGTCGATCCCATCGTCCGGCCCGCACCGGTGCGCCGGGGGCCCGGGCCTGGATCGCTTCGACCCACGGGCTCGGGTCTTCGGTGCTGCAGATCACGACCGACAGGGACGGGGGCAGGACCAGTTCGGAAAGCCCGGCCAGCGACCGGACCCACAGGTCCCGGTCCAGCTCCACGTGGGAAACGTCGATCACCGCGCGGGTGGCCCCGGAGCCGACCGCCGCCCGCAAGAGGCGTCCGACCAGGACGTCGAGGATCTCCGCGTCCACCGCTCCACTCGGAAACGCGGCCACGAGGGCTCGTCGGAGACGCACCACCGGCACCGAGCGGACCGCGTCTGCTTTGCGGTGGCTTTCCCACCGGTCAAAGCCGCCCAAGGCGTGGGCGTCGAGGGTCGCATTCCGCAGCGTCCGGATCTCTGCCGCGTCCTCGGTCCGCTCGAGGGCGTCGAACACGCGCAGCAGATGACTGGGGGGAACGCCCCGGGCGCCCAGGTTTCTCCCGAACAAGGCCCACGAGGCCACCGCCTCCGGGTCTTTTCGCCGCTGCCACAGGCGACGCAGCTCTGTAGGGTCCCAGGGTCGCGGATCGTGGTCGAGTGCGACCATCCAGCGTTCGAAGCCGTCGTCGGTTGCCGCCGCCACCGGCCGTGCATACCGGGGGCGTGGGCCGAAAGCCAAGGACGGCCCCGTGGCTTGACCCTGCGGCTCGCCGATTCGACGCTGCGCGCCACATGGCCATGCAGCTCGTCTTCTTGATGGATCCGATCGATCCGATCGACGTGGAGGCCGACACCACCTTGGTGCTGATGCTGGAAGGGCAGCGCCGGGGGCACACCCTGTGGATGGCGCAGCCCGAGCACCTGTGGGTCGAGGGCGGTTCGGTCGGCGTGCGCGCCACCCGGGTCCAGGTGCAGAAGGTCCCCGGAGAGCCAGCCATTCGGTTCGAGACGAAGGATCTGCGCCTCGACGCGCAAGACGCGGTGTTCATGCGCAAAGACCCGCCGTTCGACACGGACTACTACGTCGCGACGCTGCTGCTGGACATGGTCGACCGAAGCCGGGTCGTGCTGGTCAACGATCCCCAGGGCCTGCGGGACTTCAACGAAAAGCTCGCCGCTCTGCGGTGGGCCGACTTCATGCCGCCGTCCTTGGTCACCGCAGACCGGGAACGTCTGCGGTCCTTCGTCGAGACCCACGGTCCGGTGGTCGTCAAGCCCCTTCTCAACGCGGGTGGCGAAGGCATCATTCGTTTGGAACGAGGCGACAAGAACACCCGCTCGGTCCTCGACCTGCTCACCAGCTTCGGCACCCGGATGATCGAAGCCCAAAAATTCGTTCCCGCGGTCGAAGCGGGCGACAAGCGCATTCTCTTGATCGACGGCGAGCCGAGGGGCGCGATCAATCGGGTGCCGGCGGCCGACGACGTGCGGGCCAACATGCATGTCGGTGGGCGGGCCGAGCGGGCCGAGATGACCGAGCGGGACTTTCAGTTGTGCCGGGCCCTGAAGGACGAACTGGTGGCACGGGGTCTCCTCTTGGTTGGAATCGACGTGATCGGGGGCTTTTTGACCGAGGTGAACGTCACGAGCCCGACCGGTCTGCAGGAGTTGGCTCGTTTCGATGGAGTGCATCTGGAGCGGGACGTGTTCGACGCGGTGGAGCAGCGCCACCGCGCCCTGCGAACCCCGGGAGCTTGACCCACATGGCGTTCGTGGACCTGGCTCGAAATCGCCTGGTGCTCAAGGCGGTCCTGGCTGGGCCGCCGGCGGTCGGCAAGTCCACCCGGCTCGACCAGGTGGGCCAGGTGGGTCGCCGGGCCGCCTTCGGGTCCACCCCTTTGGGGCCGCAGGAGGTGGCGGTGCTCCCGACCGCCCGCGAATCGGGGGGCCGGCCCGTGGAACTGGAGCTGTACGAATGGCACGGGCCGGAGCGGGCGGACCTTCGGGCCAAAGGGCTGATGGTCGGTCTCGACGGGCTGATCTATGTGGCCGATGCTCGGGAAGACCGATGGGTGGACACCCGCCGCACCTTGGAGTTCTTCGCATCCCAGGCCGGCGGTTCCCGGATCCGGCGGCTGCCGTCCATGCTGGTGTTGGGCCGGCAGGACGAAGGCCTGCTGACCCTGGACAGCGTCGTGTCCAAGCTCTCCCAAGTGACCTGGAGCCAGCGGCACGCCGGGCCGCTCGAGGACGCCGAAGGCTTTTTGGAAGCGCTCCGCCTGTACGCGGAGGTGGTCGCGGGCCGCATCCTGTGACCTCGCCCCGAGACCCGCGGTCGGCTACAACGGCCCGCATGGCCGGTACGTACAGGACACTCCCGTCGACCATGGCGCTGGGGCTCGGGATTCTCGCGTGCGGCGAACCCGCAGACCCGTCGGTGCAGACTCGGATCGAAGGGCGGGTCGAAGACGCGTCCTCGGGCGGGCCTTTGGCCGGTGTGGACGTCCGATCTTCGCCCCGCACGGAGCGGGTGACGACGGGAGCCGACGGCCGGTTCGTGTTGCGACGAGGCGTTCGATTCAACCAACGCTACCGCCTGAGCTTCGAGCGGGAAGACTTCGTCCCGGCTTCCGCCGACGTGACGCCACGGCCCGGTCCTCCATCGGACGTGGTGGTTCGCTTGAATCGCCTCCGGGTCTGCGAGCCCGGCGCCCGGCGCTGTGCCGGGGGCAACCTCGAAGCGGTGGAGGTGTGCAGCCTGGCCGGGTCTGGCTGGACCGTCGACGAAACCTGCGGGGACGGGTTCCGGTGTTTCATGGGCGCGTGCGCCGGAACCCGCCGCCTGGCGGTGACCACCGCTGGAGGATTGGTACTTTCCGAACCGGCCGGCATTTCGTGCAACCCCACCTGCGAAGCCGAGTTTCCCGAGGGACAGGGCGTCACCTTGACCGCCCAGCCTTTTGTCGGGAGCTCGTTTCAGGGCTGGTCCGGAGACTGCGCGGGCGCCGATCCGACCTGCACCGTAAACATGGACGCGGACCGCGCAGTGCAAGCTTCTTTTCTGCAAGATGCCTTCCCGTTGGAGGTGCAGGTCCGCGGCAACGGCCTGGGCCGCGTCACGTCGGACCCGCCGGGCGTCGACTGCACCCAGGACTGCAGCCGCGCCTTCGATCGGGGCGAAACGGTCACCCTGACCGCTTCGCCGGAGTCCGGTTTCGAGTTCGAGGGTTGGGGGGGCGATTGTTCCGGCGGCGGCACCACCTGCACCCTGGTGCTCGACGGGCCGCGCCAGGCGGTGGCTCGCTTCGTGGTGCCGCAGCGAAACCTGGACGTGCAGCTCGAGGGGCCTGGCGCGGGCACTGTGCAGAGCAGCCCCTCGGGCATCTCGTGCGCGCCCGACTGTTCGGCGGACTTCGACTTGGGCACCGAGGTGGAGTTGACCGCTTCCGCCGCCGCTTCGAACACCTTCTCCGGCTGGGGTGGAGACTGCAGCGGCATGGGAGCCTGCACCGTCACCCTGGACGGAGACCGGACCGTCACGGCCCGGTTCGAAGGGCTGAGCTTCGACCTGGAGGTCGTCCCGACCGGAGACGGTACGGGATCCGTCACCTCGGATCCGGCGGGCATCGACTGCGGACCGAGCTGCTTGGCGGCCTTCGCAGACGGCACCTCGGTGGAGCTGACCGCCATGGCCGGCCCGGGAAACCGGTTCGAAGGGTGGTCCGGAGACTGCACCGGCCCCGGCGCCTGCACCGTGGCGCTCGATCGAGACCGCCGGGTGGAAGCGCGATTCGAGGTCGACGACCTCGAGGTTTCCGTCGGCGTCCCCGGCGGTGGGGGCCGGGTGGTGTCCGTGCCGGCGGGCATCGACTGCCCGGGCACCTGTGCCGCGAGCTTTGCGTCGGGCACCTTGGTCGAGCTGCAAGCGTCGCCCGACGCGGGCCAGGGCTTTGCCGCATGGAGCGGCGACTGCGCGAGCGCGCCGGGAGCCACCTGCAGCCTGACGGTCGACGGCATCAAGCAGGTTGAGGCCCGGTTCGAGCCGTTTCACCTGCTCCCGCTGCCGGCCGACATGGGGTGCGTGTCGGGCCTTCGTTTCGAAGGACCCAACCCCCTGCAAAACGCCTGCGGAATGGGCACGGCGGCCACCGCGGTCGGAACCTGGACCAGCAGCTCGAGTCGCAACGCCGACCTGTCCGACGCCTACGAGCCCGGCGGCCCCGCTGCGGCCCTGGACACCGGCGTGACCCTGGCGCCGCCCACCGCCACGGTGGAGCTGACCGTCCGCCGGGACGCCGACCGGGTCGGAGAGCCTTACGCGGTCCTGGTCAGCAGCCTGGACGCTGGGGATCCGGAGCCCGTGGGCTTCGAGCTTCGCGTCCATTCCGACGGACGCGTCGAAGCGGTGACCCGCACCCGAACGGCCTCGACCACCGTGGCCACATCCACGGGCACCCTGCCCCTGTCCACCTGGCGCCACGTGGCCGCTTCGGTTCGTTCGGATCGAATCGCCCTGTGGGTCGATGGGGTCGAAGCGGCCCGCACCTCGACCTCCGTTCGCTGGACCGCGTCGTCGAGCACCGGCTGGGTGGGGGCCGGGCGTACCGGTGGATCCCTGCGAGGTGGGCTCGACGGCCGTGTCGACGAGGTGCGGATCAGCGACGTGGCCCGCTACTGAATCGCGACCGGGAACGGACCGTGGAACGTTCGATGCCCCCGCGAGGTGCAGATCTCGGTTCGGGATTTGGACAGTCTGCAACGAGTGCGCTTTGCTCCGGGCCGTTGGACCGGTTGCTCACCGAAGAGGGCCAGCGTCGTTTGGCCGGGGCGCCCGAGCTCGTGTTTCGGGTGTTGGCCGAGGTGGACGGCACCCTGCAGCTGATCGAGGGCGTGGACCTGTCCGCCCACGAATTGGCCCAGGACAACGAGTCCCAAAACCTTTCCACCTGGAACGCGCTGGCGCCGGACGTGGGCCGCATGCTGGTCGCCATTCGATCCACCAGCCAAACCCTGCGAAACCTCTTTCCACCCCCCGAGGACTCGGACGGTCCCGACTCGGCCGACGTGGAGCTGGCGTTCGACTTCGAGGTGGAGCCCATGGATGCTTCGGTGCGCGACCAGGCCTTGGACGACGCCATGGAGGACGACGCAGCGCCGGGAGCGGTGCACGGCCTGCTCGACATGCTGGACGCGGATATTCGGCGCTTCGGCGAAAGGATGCGGGATCCTCAGTTCATGGCGGACCGCTGGATGCTGCTGGGCGAGCTGCACGAGCTGAAGGGCAACGCCAGCAACTGCCTGGACGCCGTGGTCTCGGCGGTGGTCCAGCCCCATGTCGCGGGCAGCCTGCACCGGGTGCTGCGCCGGCACACCACCGCCACCGACCGGGCCATCCGCCTGAGGTCTGCGGTCCGGGACCTGTGGTTCGACGTGGAGCGGTTGAAAGGAGCCTTGCACCAAGGGCAGGCCGACGGAGCCACGGTCGTGCGCCATCTGACAGATCGGCTCGATCGCTGGTCGGAGCGACCGGCCTACGCGGACCTGCGGCCCATCGACAAACGGGAACTGATCGAGGTCCGCCGGTGGGCGGCCCGCGGCGAGGGTGTGCAGGCTCGGACCCGACTCGAAGACCTGGTGCGCTTCTTGGAAGTGATGGAGGGCGTGAACCACCGAGAACGGCTCCTCGACCACGACCGGGAGCAGTCCGAGGTGGTGCTCATGCTGATCGAGTCCGAGGTCCCGCTCGCCGAGGTGTGGCCCGCGGCCGTCAGACTGTACGGCCGCGACGTGCAGCTCGACCGGATGCTCCGCGCCTGGAAAAGGGGCCAGGCGCCGGATCCGGCGGCCTTGGAGGAGCGGGTCCGGGCTGTGGCATCGGACTTGGGTTTTCGGGCTGCCGCGGGCTATGGCCCTCGGGCATGACCGAACGGACCGTCCGCGTCGAGGTGGAAGACGGTGTCGCCACCTGGACCATCGACCGACCCCAAGCCCTGAACGCCCTGGACCCGAACACCCTGCAGGCCCTGCGGGCCGCCGTCGACGGCGTGAGCCCCGACGTGCGGGCGATCGTTGTGACCGGGGCGGGAGACAAGGCCTTCGTGGCGGGCGCCGACATCAAGGCCATGGCTGCCATGGGGCCCCTGGAGGCCGAGCGCTTTTCGGTGGAAGGCCACCGGACCCTGGCGGCCTTCGAGGCCCTTCCGATCCCGACCTTCGCCGCGGTCAACGGGTTCGCATTGGGAGGCGGGTGCGAGCTGATGCTGGCGTGCGACGTGGCCGTGGCCGCGCCCCACGCCCGGTTCGGCCAGCCCGAGGTGGGCCTCGGCGTGATCCCCGGTCTCGGCGGCACCGTGCGATTGCCGCGGCGCGTTGGACCGGGTTGGGCGCGGCGTCTGCTGGTGACGGGCGAGCGGATCGACGCCGCCACCGCCGCCCGGATCGGCTTGGTCACCGAGGTGGTGGAATCGGGTTCGGTCCTGGAGCGGGCCCTGGAGCTGGCGGGGTCCGCAGCCAAACAGGCGCCTCGGGCGGTCTCATGGGCCAAGGCTTCGTGCCTGCACGCCGAAGGGTCGCTCGAGGGAGCTTTGGCCTTGGAGCAGCGTCTTTTCGGCCTGTGCTTCGCCACGAAGGACCAGCAGGAGGGCATGCAGGCCTTCGTCGAAAAGCGCCCGGCCGTATGGTCGGGCCGCTGAGCCCCTCCCGTGTTCGGGGGCGCTTGTCGCAGGACCACCCACGGTGTGGGTTTCGGTCGCTTCAGACGATTCTTGCTGGAAATTTTCGCACCTTCTGGGTTAGCGTAAGCGGATGGACCGCAGACAGGCAGGAGGCGTGAGTTCGCCGTCGACGCTCGTCGACGCGTTCACCGATCTCCGATCCAGCTTGGACGCCTGCGGTTTCGCGCTGATCTCCCTCGAGCACGGAGACCGTATCGCCCTGGTCAACCAGCCTTTCCTGGCCATGTGGGGCCTTCGGCAGGGTCAACTGGGGACCCGCATGGGACCGGCTGCCCGCTCGCTACTCGCCGACCGATTCGCGGACCGACATCGCTTCTTGCGATTCCTGGACGAGGTGCACAGCGCCCCCCGACCTGCCACCGAGGTGTTCACCACCGCCGATGGTCGCACCCTCGAGGCCCGGGCTCAGCCCTGGATTCGGGCCGGTGTGGTGGCCGGCACCGTGCTCTGCTTCGTCGACGTCACGGAGCATCAACAGACGCAAGACCTCCTGCGCAACAGCGAGGCCCGCCTGTGGGAGCTCGCGACTCGAGATGCCCTGACCGGTCTGTCGAACCGGCGCCATTTGGTCGAGCGGCTCGAGCAAGAGATCCAGCGCGCTCGCCGGGCCGGTGAGCAGCTGGTCGTCGCCATGCTCGACCTCGATCACTTCAAACGAATCAACGATCAGCTCGGCCACATGGAGGGCGACCTGGTTTTGCGCCGTTTCGCCGACGTGCTGCGCCGTCGCTTGCGTGCGTCGGATATCGTCGGTCGCTACGGCGGCGAAGAGTTCCTGTGCGGTCTGGTCGCCACGGATCTGGGGCGGGCCGTTCCGGTTTTGGACGAGGTGCGGCGTGCCACCCGAAAGCTGGGGGACGGGCGATGGAACCTGTCCTCGAGCGGGGGTGCCGCCTGCTTTCCGAACGATGGAGACGACGTGGACCGGTTGATCGAAGTGGCGGACCGCCGCCTGTATGCGGCGAAACGGGCGGGTCGCGATCGGTTGGTGGTGTCCGACGACGACCGAGAACTGCGGCAGAGCTTGCCGGCTGGTTCGGGCTCTGGCACCGCCTGATCCATGGAGCTGGTGCTGACCGAGCCGCAGGCTCGGCTGCGAGCCCGGGCCCGGCAGGTGGCTGCCGAGCACGTGGCGCCCCGGGCCGAATCGGCCGACGCCGAGTCCCGATTTCCAGAGGCGCAGGTGCGGGCCCTCGCCGACGCGGGCCTGCTGACCATGTTGGTTCCCGAGTCGGCGGGGGGCACCGGCCACGGTTCCTTCGCCTATGCCCTGGCGGTGGCGGAGGTGGCCGAGGCCTGCGCGTCCACCGCCGTGACCATGGCCGTCACGAACATGGTGGCCGACGCGGTCCACGCGTGGGGCCGACCGGATCAGCACGAGCGGGTGATCCCGGCCTTGGGCTCCGGTCGCTGGTTGGCGGGCGCCTTCGCCCTATCGGAGCCGGGGGCCGGATCCGATGCCTCGAGCCTGAAGGCCGTGGCCGACCGGATCGAGGGGGGATACCGCCTGCGGGGCAGCAAGTGCTGGATCACTTCGGGGGACCAGGCTGGCGTGGTGCTGGTCATGGCCAAGACCGACTCGAAAGCCCGCTCTCGGGGCATTTCGGCGTTCGTGGTGGAGCTGCCGGCGGAAGGCGTCGAGGTCGGCCGCCACGAGGAGAAGATGGGGCTTCGGGCCTCGTCCACGGTGAGCCTCATCCTCGAGGACGTGCAGGTTCCCACTTCCTCCCGGCTGGGGGACGAGGGTGTGGGGTTCCAGATCGCCATGCGGGCCTTGGACGGGGGTCGGATCGGCGTGGCTTCCCAGGCCCTCGGCATCGGCCGGGCAGCCCTGCAAGAAGCCCGGCAGCTGCTGCCGGCTGGCAGCGATGGCCTCGACCGGTGGGAGGCGGACCTGCGGACGGCGCAATTGCTGATTTTGCGGGCCGCTACCCTGAAGGACCTGGGCCGGCCCTTCACTCGGGAGGCGTCGATGGCCAAGCTCCATGCCACCGAAGCTGCCAACCGGGTGGCCCTCGAGGCCTATCGGGCCGTCGGACAGGCGACAGCCGCCCCATCGGCTCGCCTGGAGCGGGCGGTCCGGGACGTTCGGGTGACCACCATCTACGAGGGCACCAGCGAAATCCAGCGCTTGGTGATCGCGCGCAAGGTCCTGCAAGATGGAGTGGCCCCGCCCTGAGCAGCCTTCCCGGTTGACCTGACCGGCAGGCGACCCTACCGCAAGGCCATGCGTTTCGGAGGGGTCCTGGCGGGCCTGGCCCTGGTCCTGGCGATCGGGTCCAGCCCGACCGAGGCAAACGCGGCGCCGATCCGCGTCGGGGTGGTGGACGTGCAGGCCGCGCTCCAAGAGCTCCGCCACTACAAACAGGCCAAAGCGCGGCTCGAAAAAAAGAAGTCCAAGGCGGAAACAGAGCTCGCTTCGGTCCGCGATACGCTCAAGGAGCGGGAGTCGGAGCTGAAGGCCAAGGAAGCCATCTCCGCCCCCGGGGCCTTGGCAAAGGACCGGCAGGCGCTGCTTCAGGACCTTCAGAAATTTCAGCAGAAGGTGATGGCGAGCCAGCAGGCCTTTCAGCAGCTGGAAGGCAAGCTGACCCAGCAGCTTCTGCAGCGGATCCAGGCTTGCACCCAGCAGATCGCGCAGGCGCGAGACCTCGACTTCGTGTTCGACACCGGAAACGAGCTGGATCCCAACGTCCTCTACTTCGGCGAGCCGCTGAATCTGACGGCCACGGTGGTGCAGAAGTATCGCGAACTCTTCAAAGACCGGCCGTTGGACATGAAGTGAGCCATCGAGCCGAAGCCGAGCGGCGTCCCGCCCCGACCCGAACGACGTGGCCCCGGGCCCAGCAGAATCGAGATTTGGAATGACGTCCTTGAACATCAATCAGATCAAGCGCTATTTGCCCCATCGCTATCCGTTCTTGCTGGTCGACGCCGTCGATGAGGTCGTACCGAACGAATCCATTCGAGCGCGAAAGTCGGTCTCGGTGAACGAACCCTTCTTCGCGGGGCACTTTCCGGGGAATCCCGTGATGCCCGGGGTTCTTCAGATCGAGGCGATGGCTCAGGCTGGAGCCCTTTTGGCCGCGGTCAGCGGCGCTCGGTTGGATCCGGACAACGCCGTATACGTCACCGGGATCACCGACTGTCGCTTCAAACGACCGGTCGTCCCCGGCGACGTCTTGGAGTTGCGCGCCGCAATCTCGAAGCGAAAACTGTCGGTTTGGAAACTCGCTTGCGAGGCTCGAGTAAACGGCGCAGTAGCGAGCTCGGCCGTCATCACCGCCACCACCGCCCGTGCGCCGGGCGCCACCCAAACGCCCGACGGCTTTCCCGAGCCCGGATTCGGATCCGAGTGAGTCCGTCGCTTCGAGTCGTCGTTCTGACCGGCGACACGTCGGCCGCCCTGGATGGCATCGGCCTTCCCTGGGAGACCCGGCCGGTCCGCAAGGGCGCCGCGCCAGATCGGATGGTGCGGGAAGCCTTCGTCCGAGGGGCCGATCAGGTCGTGCTCGCCGGCGTCGAGCTGAGCCCGGAAGAGGTGCGGCAAGGGCTTTCGATGCTGCCCGGCGCCGACGCGGTGGCCTGGCTCGACGAGCGGCCGTCGCCGCGTTGGGCGGCGTGGTGGAACGCAGCGGTCGATGGCCACTTTCCGGCGCCTCGGGTGCTGGCCCTGGGGCTGTGGCGGCACGCTTGGGATGCCCTTCACAACCGGGGGCGCGGCCGAACCGTGCGCGGGCTGGCCGTCGAGTCGGCGTTGCGGCTT
>DAPKRQ010000176.1:0-16662 GCA_031800475.1 Myxococcales bacterium LLY-WYZ-16_1 | reverse complement strand
CATTCGATGGAACGGGACCGAGTGGTCCGAGCAGCCGCTGCCGGCGCTGTCGCCCAGTACGGTGGAGCAGCTGTTCAAGGTATGGGGCCGCAGCGCAGACGAAGTGTACATCGTGGGCATGGCCGGACTGGTGCTTCGGTGGGACGGCAGCGAGCTCGTCCAGATCCCGGTGCCCAGCGACGGCGATGACTGGATTTCGCTGTGGGGCAACTCGGAGGAGCTGGTCTTGGTCGGTGGCCGGGGCGGCATGCAGGTCAGCTTTCACGACGGAAACGAGTGGCGGCAGATCGAGGATCGCTTCGCCGGCGGCATCAACGGGGTCTGGACCGGTTCACCGGGCATCGCTTACGCATCGGGAGAACGGGGTTCGGTCTGGGTGATCGACCTCGACGACGCGGAGCTGGTCCGAACCATCCAGTTGACCGAGGTCCAGTCCGCGCGGCAAGACATCTTGCACGCGATCTTCGGCCAGCCCGGCGGCCGACTGGTCACCGTGGGCGGAAACCTGGGAGGCGTCATCGGGCAAGAAGTCGGCTACCTGTTCGAAGCGAACATGGGGGGCATGGCGCAATGAAGACCAATAGCCCGGTCACCTGGGCTTTGCTGGGGGGCGCCCTGGCCGCCTGCACCGAGACCGATTCCGCACCGAAGACCCTCGGGCCTCCGGATCCGGCCATCTTTTCCCGGCTCGGAGAGCCCCGGAAAGACATCACGGCCGACGAGCGGGACATCTTCGAGCGAGGTGAGGCCATGGCCGAGCACCGCTTCACCGAAGCCGAGGGCTTGGGCGGGCCCGGCTTCAACGTGACCTTTTGCGCGAGCTGTCACGAAAAGCCCGTGTTCGGCGGCTCGGCACCTCGCTATCGAAACTTCTTTTTGACCGCCGAGATCGACATCAACGGCAATTATCAGCCGCTGCCGACCAACGGCGTGCAGCGGACCTTCCAGCGCGGCGGCTTCGTACCGACATCCACCGCGGCGGACACCATCGCCACGCGCAACGCCATCCCCTTCTTCGGAGCGGGGCTCATCGACGAGATCTACGAGTCCGAGATCCTTCGAAACGAAGACGCCGATGACCGCGACGGGGACGGGATCAGCGGGAAGGCCAACATTGTTGGGGGCGTCGTCGGTCGTTTCGGGCGAAAAGCCCAGACCGACAACATCGAGGGCTTCATTCGCGGGCCCCTGTTCAACCACTTGGGTATCACCACCGATCCCCTGACGCCGGAGGAGCGGCGACGGCTGCCGAGCCTGCGGGTGCGGGAACTCAACACACCCAGCTCGCTCAACGGCAGCCGCGGGTCGCCCGACGACGACCTGGGCACCAGCGGCCACGGCCAGGCGGTGGCGCCGGACGCGCCGGTGGCGGACTTCGACGGGGTCCGTGATCCCGAGCTGCAAAACACAGAACTCTTCGACCTCGTGGCGTGGTCCATGCTGCTCGGAGCGCCCCAGCCCGAGGCGCCCACGCCCGAGACCGAGGCCGGAAAGGCGCTTTTCGAGGAGGTGGGCTGCAACGGCTGCCACGTCGAGGCCTTGGACAGCCGCCGGGGGCCGATTCCGCTGTACTCGGACCTGCTGCTCCACGACATGGGACCGGAACTGGCCGACGAGGTGGTGATGGAAGACGCCAGCGGCAGCGAATTCCGGACCCAGCCCTTGTGGGGGATCGGTGCCATGGCGCCGTACCTGCACGACGGTCGGGCCGACACGCTGCACGATGCCATCGTGTGGCACGGCGGCGAAGGTTCCGCGTCCCGGGACGCCTACCTGGCGCTCCGCGAAGGAGAGCGGGAGCAGATCATCGCATTCCTCGAGTCCTTGGGTGGGATGGATCAATTCACCGAAGGGCTGTTGCCCCCCGAAGCCCGCGAAGCGCCACCCGCCGGCGAGGCCGGAGGACCGGTCACCCCGCTGGCCGGCGAGGACCGGGCCCGTTTCGAGCGGGGTCGCCTGCTCTTCGATCGAGATTTCGGCCTGAATCAGGGGCTGGGCCCGCTCTTCAACGGCGATTCCTGCCGGGCCTGCTACTTCGACCCGGTGCTCGGGGGCTCGGGCCCCGCCGGGGTGAACGTGGTGCGGCACGCGATTTTGGACCCGAGCGGGGAGTTCACCATGCCGGCCATCGACCACACGATCGTGCATCGCTTCGCGGCGGACACGAAGCGGCGGCCGCCGTCGGACGACGCCGCCAACGTGTTCGAGCTGCGCCAGACTCCCCCGCTGTTCGGACTCGGGCTGCTGGAGCGCGTTCCCGAGTCCGACATCCTGGCCCGGGCCGACCCGGATGATGCGGACCAGGACGGAATCTCGGGCCGAGCGAGCCGTCTGCCCGACGGCCGGCTGGGCCGATTCGGGTGGAAGCTCGACATCCCCAACGTTCGGGAGTTCGTTCGGGACGCCTTGAGTACGGAGATGGGCCTGACCCTGCCCGACGAAGTGGGCCACACCTTCGGACATGCGGAGGATACGGACGACCGGCCGGACCCCGAGGCGGGGGTCGACGTGATCGACGACCTGACCTTCTTCTTGGCTGAACTGGCCCCGTTGCCCCGCCGGTCCACCGAACCGGGCGCCGAAGCCCGCGGCCGCGACCTGTTCGAGCAGACGGGCTGCGCCGACTGCCACGTGCCCACGTTGAACACCTCGGACGGTTTGGCGGTGCATGCCTACACCGACCTGTTGCTGCACGACGTGGCGCCGCCGGGCTACCGCGGCGTGCCGCTGGGCGTGGCCGATGCCCGCGAGTTCCGTACCACGCCCCTGTGGGGGGTCTCGCAGACGGCGCCGTACATGCATCACGGTCGGGCCGCCACGCTGGACGCGGCGATCCGGGATCACCACGCCGAGGCCGAGGCGTCCCGGCAGGCCTACGAGGCCCTGTCCTTGGACGGGCAAGAAGACTTGCTCACGTTTTTGAAGAGTCTGTGAGACGCGGGCGCGGCGGACTGCGGTGGGCCGTTGTTTCGCCTGGCGTTGTGCGGGGCGGCCGGTCTCCGGGCGCCGCGCTCGAGCGCTGCGGCAGTGCGGTCTGTCGTTCCCGGGTCCGAAGGGTGGCGGCGGCCGATCGAGTCCGCCATCCATCCAACAAGCCCCCCGAGGGGCGGCTCAGGTCTCGGTGGTTGCGCTCCCCGGTCCGCGACCGGCCAGGTGGGTCAACTGCGCCGCCCACGCGATCCCCAGGTAGGCGCGGCCCAGGGCCGCCAGCTGCTGCAGGGCCGCGCCGGCCACGAATGCGCCGGTGCCGGTGCGGGCCCATCGGACGTCGGCCAGACTCGTGATCGCCCCGAAAAGGAGGGCTCCGGCGCCGAAGGCCAGGGTCGAAACCCAAGGCCACGGGCTTCGCAGCCCGCGGACCCAGGCCCGTCCGTAGGCCACGCGGGCGCGGTCGGTCTCCCCCGCGGCCAGCTCGGCCCGGGCCAGCCCGTGGATCGCCAGGGAGCCCGCCCCGAGGGCACCCGCCACGACACACACTCCGAGGCGGGCGAAAAGCGGAATGGCTTCGGAGGGCATGTCCTCGGTCCATCGTTTCACGGCCCAAAGTCCGGCCGCCCCGACGGCGCCGAAGGCCACGCAGTGGGCTGGAATGGCGAATAGGGAAAGCCGCGCCATTCGAAAGAAGAGGTTGCAGCCGTCGCCCAGATGACTCCGAAAGGACAGGGCCTGGTCCCGGGCCACGGCCCGAAACGTGACGCCGTCGAAAAACCAAGCCAAGGGCACCCCCGCCAGGGCCGAGGCCGCGGCCCCCACCCCGATCACGGGCAGGATGTCGCGGGTTTCGAGAAGCCACTCGGCCCACAGCAGGGGATCGAAGTGGGCGGCGAACTCCGCACCGGCCAGGCTGGTCCCAAAGAATCCGTGGACCCAGACCATCACCATGAAGCCGAACGGCAAGGACAGGACGAGACGCAGCCCCACGGCCAAGACCACCACCCGAACGTGCAAAAGCCCCGATAGCCACGGGTTCAAAACAGCACCCCCAGCAGCTCGATCAGGGCCTGCATGGCCGCGGTCCCGTGGGCGCCCCAGACCCGCCCCGCCAACGGGTCCGGCCTGCGCCGTCGCGAATCGTTGGTGCGGCGGATGTCCAACGGGACCTGGCCCTCCGGATGAAGCCGGGCCCAGGTGGCCCGTGCGGGCGTGACCCATTCGAACCGTTTCCAGCGGCCCGCGCCGTCCCAGCGCTTTCGAACGGTGGTTCCGTCCTCGAAGCCCACCTCGACGGTCACCGGCCATTCGGCCGCGCCTTTGCGTTCGATGACCAGCTTCGTTTCGTACCGTGTGGCATCGGCTCCTTCGGTCCCTGTCGAGGTCTCGGAGGTGACGCGATGGGCGAAGGGATCGTCGGGGTCGGTTCGCTCGAACACACCCCTCGGCGCTTTGCGACCGTCGCTTTCGAGTTCGACCACCGCGTAGTCCAGGGCCCCGGGCTCGAACAGCAGGGGCCGCAACCGCTCGGAGACGGTGCCGGTCGCCACCTCGTCCAGCACGCGAAGAAAATCCTCCGTCGTGGGGTGCTTCCATCGGTAGCGCAGCGCGTAGGTTCGCATGGCCCGGGCAAAGGTCTCGGCGCCGAGCCAGGCCTCGACCTGGCGCAGGAACAAGGCGGGCCGGGGGTAAGAGTTCACCCCGTAGCTTCGGTCGCTTCGGTAGGTCCAGGCCGGCTGGACGATCGGATCCATGTCGGGCGACCGGAGCACGCCGATGTGAAAGAAGGTGCCCTGGTCGATGCGCACGTCGTGAAACCACCACGACATCGGCACTCCGAGCACCCGCGGAACGGTCCGCAGGGGCCCGTAGGCCCGATCCAGGACGATGCCGGTGCTGTAGGTGTTGAACCCTTCGTCGAGCCAGGCCTCTTCGAACTCGTTGCTGGCCACCAAGCCGTACCAGTACTGGTGACCGAACTCGTGAACGGTCACCAGCTCCGGGGACAGGGTGTCGCTCGGCTGGGGCCACCGGGAGCCCCCCGCGATGAAAGTCGGGTACTCCATGCCCATGGCGCCGCGGGCCTGCCGGGGGCCGTCCACCAGGGTCAAGGTTTCGTAGGGGTAGGGGCCGTAGAGCAGTCCGAACCACGTCAGAGAGGCGAAGATCGCTTTGCGATATCGCTCGGCGAACATGGTGTGCTCCGGCTGAAGGAGCAAGCGAACTTGCACCGGGGGCAGTTCGAGCTCCGAGGGCGACATTCCGAGGAGCTCCGCTGCCGTGCGGCGGGCCTCTTCGGGAACGTCGGTCGGTTCGAACAGGTGGGTCTCTTCGACGAAGCGCGGATCCGCCGTCCAGGCGAAGTCGTGGACGTGGTCCTGCTCGTAGATCACCGTGGTCGAGCCGTCTTTGGTGAAACGCCGCACCGCCCGTCCCGTGGCCCCCACCACGTGATCCTCCGGCACGGTGATCGCCACCCGGTAGTCGCCGAAGTCGGCGAAGAATTCGCTGGACGCGTGGAACTGGTGGGCGTTCCATCGGTTCGGAGGAGCGTCTCGGTAGCTGCCTTCGAGCACCGCCACCTTCGGAAACCACTGGGCCACCAAGAAGAACGTGCCTCCGTAGCCGGTCCGGGCGAACACCCGAGGAAGCTGCGCAGAAAAAGCCACGTCGATCGACACCTGCTCACCGGGCCTCAGGGGCGCGGGCAGTGGGGTGCGAAGCACCGTGCGGTCGTCGGAGTTTTCGTCGTCGGGGGTTTCGAAGGTCGAGTGTTTCAAGAGATCGAAACGTCCCATTTCCATGCGGGTCACTTCGATGTAGCCCCACTCGCCATCCACCATCTCGTCGCCTCGGAGCTGGCCGCCACTTTCCTTCATGAAGGTGCTTTCGGTGTTCCGGAAGGCGTTCAGGTACAGATGCCACCATAGCGCGTCCACCGGCGCCTTGCCGCGGTGGACCCACGTGACGGTACCGGTCGCGGTGATCCGTTGGGTCGTCGGGTCCAGCTGGACCGCCAAATCGTACGAGGCGGTGGCCTCGGGGGGCGGTGGAACTTCGGGCAGGGCGGCGAGGCCGGTGGCGAATGCCAGACTCGCCCATGCGGACGCGGTGTCCACGTCAAAAACCCACGAGGCTCTTTCGCAGCTCCTCGTTGATGGCTGCGGCCAAGGTGAGAGAGACCAGCAATCCGATGCCGGCAAACAACAGATCACGTCCCATCAGCAACAGAGCTTGCGCCGGCGTGCGGGTCTGTTTGATGCGCAGGGCGTAGGCGAGCTCGCGCCCGCCGAGGAGGCCGATGAACACCCACGTGGTGCTCATGGGGACGTTGCTGGCGAACTTGAAGACCGCCAGCACCACGGCGTACAGCAGGTCGATGATCGTCGCGGCGCGCACGTCGAAGACCGCGGACTTCTCGTTGACGATGCTCTGGATCCGGTCTCCCCGCTGAAAGAACAACAGTCCCAGCCCGACCACCACGACCCCGGTGAAGGCCAAAAACTCGTATGGGTTCAACTGCCGGGGCAGAAACACCGCGATGTTCGCCGCGTCCTGCGCGACCCAAAGCATCCACAGAGCCCCGCTCACGATCCACTGCGCCGGCCACCACATCGGGTGAGGCTCCCCCCGAAAGCGTTCGTGCATCCACCGGCCCAGCGTCATCCACAAGAAGATGGCCGCGGTGAACGCGATGACGTATCCGCTCAGGCTCTTGGCGAGGACGCTCGTGATCCCCGAAACCTGGGTGGCAAAGGCAGACAGCAACAAAAAGGTGGTCGAGACCGGCATCCGAAGCCGGGTGAGAATGATCAGATACAGCGGTGCCGCCACCTGCAAAAAACTGAACTCGGTGGGGGCCTCCGCGAACCCTTTGGCGGTGAGAACCTGCCAGGTGACGTCGCCGTCGAACAACACCCAGCTCGACCCTACGGTCAGTACGAACAGCCCGGCGATGAACAGCCACAGCACCCACCACGGCCGGTGCTGGTTCGAGGCCAAGAAGGTTCCGATCGTTTGAATGCTGTCGTTCGCGGTGGCGGCGTATCCGGCGAAGGCGAAGCCGACCCACATGGCGATGGCTGGCTGGTCGGTCACCAGCCCGACCATCAGGAACGCGAAGCCGAGGACCGTGAGAAAGGTCCGCTCTTGGACGGCGAACTGAAGAAAGGTCTCCGTCAGGGATTGAAGGCTCGTGATCGCCCGAACTCGGGGCGTCTCCGCGGGGCGGTTCACGGGCCGAGACCCCGCCCTGGCCGCCCACGGCTGTCAAGTGCTCGGGCCCCGCTCAAAATGGGGCATCTTCCTCGGGCGCGAAGACCGCCGGCTGCACCGTGCCCGGCTCCTCCACATCCAGCTTGCCCGCATCGACCGCCCCCTGGAGCAGCTGGCAGACGGGAACGCACGAGACCACGTGCAGCCGCTCCCGCGCTCGGGTGACCAGCGTGTAGAGGTAGCGCCGACTCTCCTCGGTGGCCGGGTAGGCTGTTTCGCTCGGATCGACGAGCAGCACCGTGTCGAACTCGAGCCCCTTCAGCTGCCGCAGGTTGCTGACGGTGACGCCGGGCGCGAAGACGAAACTCTTGTTGTGGCCCAAGCGCGCCTCGACCTGCCGCTCGGCGAGCTGGGGTTGAAGCCGCTCGAACAAGGCCTCCGCCTCTTCGCGGTGCCGGCACACCACGCACTGATGGGCCTGGGGATGTTCGGCCTGACGGCGTTCGAGCCGCTCGATCAGGAGTCGGTCGCGGGCGTTTTCGTCGTCCACCGTGTGCAGGGTGGGGACCGGTCCGGGCCGCCCCTCACTGGGCCGCGCCCCGATCAGGTGGTCGGCGAGACCCATGATCGACCCGGTCGACCGGTGCCCCACCTCGAGCTGGGCCACGGCGGCCCGATCCAGACCGAGCCGGCGCGCCACCTGCGTCCAGCCCAAAAACGCGGCATCCGGGACGACCTTTTGGTTGAGGTCTCCGACCACGGTCACGTCCGACGGGCCTCGGACCACCCGGAACAGGGTGTCCAGCTCGACCGGACCGAAATCTTGGGCCTCGTCGATCACCAGATGGGCATGGCGGCGGGGCGGGTGCGGTCGACGGGGGTCCACCAACCCCCCATGCTTGCGCTCGATCAGCTGCAGGAGGAGGGCGAAGTCCTCGAAGGTGACCGGGACGGGGCCGTCGGGCAGGGTCTGCCGCCCTTTGGAATGCTTCCGGCCGCCGGTCATCAGCCTTTCCTGGCGCCGGGCGGTCATGTCGATGTCCCACGGCGGCACGTCCCGCAGATGGCTCTGAAGCAGGGTCCGATCCTTCAACAGGTTCAGCAGGTCTTCGGGGTGACGGGTCATCCGGCGCACCGCGTGGGCCAAGACCCGGCACACCTGCTCCCACCGAGCCCGTTCGCTCCCCCGGCAGCGGTCACGCAGGTTCCGGGCGTCGGCCCACGCTTCGTGCAGGTCGAAGACCGGAGGCCCGGCCCGATCCCGAAGCCGGTCGACCACTTCGGGCGTGCCATACGGCGACAGGCGATGGTGCAGCCATTCGAGCAAGCGCTCTCGCTGCCGCCTCACGAAAGCCCCGATCGCCTCGGGCATGCCCGCGTTGCGTTTCACCTGGGTGGCTTGCGCCCGAAACTCGGGGTCCACGTCGGGCTGCACCACCAACTCTCGGCTCGACGCCCGTCGCACCTCTTCCAGGGCCCACCCGTGAAAGGTGTCGATGCGGGCACCCTGCAGTCCCAGCGGGTCGATCAGCTGGCTGACGAAGTCCTTGAGGGCCCGGTTGAACATGACGATCAGCATGTCGGCCGGATCGATTCCGGGGGCGTCGGGACCTCGAGGAAAGGCGAGCCAGGAGAGCCGATACAGGGCCACGGTGGTCTTGCCCGAGCCGGCCCGGCCTTGGATCAGGACCGGACGGTCGCGGGTTTGGGTGATCAGGGCGTACTGTTCCGGCGTGACCAGACCCAGGATGTCGGGGAGGCCGGTCTGGGCTCCGCCGGCCGCTGCCAAGGATCCGCCGGACCCCACGGACGGCGGGGAGGACGGGACCGGGTCCGGGTCTTCCGCGCCGAACAGCTCGGCCTGCACCGAGGGGGCGTCGTGCGGACCGTGGACCCGGGCCCGCCCGGTGATGCGACCGCGGATCGGCCGACCCCCGACCTGGACGTCGACCCAGCGATCGGGCTTCGGGGTTTCGAACAGAGGGGCCGAGGCCGGATGGCGCCAGTCCACCACCGGAATTCCGTCGGGTCCGGGGCTTGTCGTGGCCTTCGAGCCCGGGCGGGAGACCCGGTAGCTGACCGGGCCGCCCTCGGTCTGCACGTCGACCTGCCCGAACCAGGGATCGGCCTCGTTCAGAGCCCGCCGGCTCCGGCGCAGGTCGGCTTCGACCTCGAGACCGAGCTCGATCTGCTTCACGCCGTCGTTTTTGGCACTGACGACCTGTTCAGTCCAGGCCGACGGAGGGACGCTCAGAAGTTCAACGTCACCGAGATGCCGATCTGCAGCCATTCCCAGCTTCCGGGTTCGTCGAAGTCGAAGCCGCGCGCAGCCTCGAGCACCCCGGGGGAGCTTTCGGCCCGGTTGTAGGAGACGAAGACACCTGGATGCAGCACCGGAATGAAGTTCAGGTCCAGGCCACCGCCCACGTCCCAGGTGAACGCTTCCAGGTCCCCGAAGGTGCCTCCGGCGTGGGCAAACACCACCGGAGCGACCCCCTTGGCGAGTGCCAGGCGGAGTCCGCCCAGGATGCGAAAGGCGTCGGGCCCCCCCGGCGACTCGAAGCCGAGCTTCGCTTCGGGCGTGATCGTGAACAGGCCTGCCTCGAAGGAGTAACCGCCGCGGGCCGAGATCCCGATGCCCGCGTCGTCGCCCAGGCCGTTTTGGATCACGGAGAACGGGTCGGTGTCCGTGAGCACGAAGTTCGGGCCGACCTCCAGCCCCAAAGACAGACCGGCCTCCGCCGGGGCGGGGGCCCCAGCCCAACACCCGACGGCGACCGCGGTGGCGACCATGGCGCGATACATGGCCCGTCCATCGCCGATCCTGGCCTGATGCGCAAACGTGCGACCGCCCGCACCATGCGGGGTGCCCGTGGGAGAGGGGGCGCCGACAAGCTTTGCGGGCCCGGACCACCCGTTGCGGCGTGATGGGCTGCATCCAAAGGCAGTCGGTCTGGCACGACCCCTGCTTTACCTCCCGGCGTGCATCCTGCCACTCCCCATGCCCGACGCCGTCCTCGCGCCGGACGGGCTGGCTTTTCGATCATCGAGGCGCTGGTTTCGGCCGCCGTGCTCGGCATCGGGCTGGCGGCCCTGGTCAGCGTCCACCTCAGTTCCGTGAAGGGCGTGGACAACAGCAACGAGATGGTCGTGGCCCGTTCGTTGGCGGTGCAACTCGCCGACGAAGCGGCGGCGAGCTTCGAGGCGACGGGCACCGTGTTCCTCGGCGCTTGCGACCGGGCGGCGGCCGACCGGGCGAACTTCAACTGCGCCACCTCGAACGGGAGCGGGTTCGTGGCCCCCGCCTTTCCGAACTGCGTGCGATACTTCGAAGAGGGTGCGGCGCCGAACGCCGGATCCACGTTGTTCCAAAGTGGCGCCCTGGTCGACCCGGGCGTGGGCTACCGAGCGGGTGTGTTCGCCAGCGCCCACCCCGACGCGTCGGTCGGCATCGGGACCCGGGTCATCGACGCGGTCGTGTGTTGGCGCGACCCCCTGAACCCCAGCCGCGTGCGCGAGCTGTGGGAGACCCGAGTGGCCACCAACCCGTGAGGAGCGCCCCGATGACACGAAGAGGATTCACACTCGTCGAGCTCATGGTCGGAGTCCTGATCGGGGTGACGATCACCACCGCCGCAGTGGCGTTCGTCCGCCACGAGACCCGGCTGATGGGCATCACCAACGACCGCCTGGGCATGGTTCAGTCCAGTCGGGCTGCCATGGAGCTGCTCGCGTCGGACCTGCGCCAAGCGGGGCTCGGCACCGTATCCACCGACACCGGAGACTTCGCGGGCCTGTATACCGGCGACTTCGCCCTGAACGGGGCCAACTTCACGAGCAACGCCGCCCTGGACCTGAAGCCGTCCCAGTCGGTGGGCGGCGGCTACACCGTGAACTCCATGGACCTGGGCATTCGGGTGGCGGCCGGCGATCAAGCCACCATCGTGGACTTCACCGGCGTCGGAACCACCGCGGGGCAGATCGAGGTCTGCAACCGTCCGGGACTCGCATTCGCCGACGACGAGCTGGTTCTCCTTCAAGGCGAGTACAACCGGGCGTCCTTGGGCGTTCGTCTGGTCCAGGAGCTGACGGCGTCTGGCGCCTGCCCCTGCCAGACCACCATGGGGGCACCGTGCCGGCGCTTCGAGTGGTCCCTGCCGGGCAACGACGCTCAGGGGTGGGAAAACGATCCGAGCGCCCGGAACATGAACTACGTGAACGGCCAGGTCTTCGGCAATCATCGGACCGTCGTCTACTTCGTGGATCAGCAGGACGTGGCCTCCGGCAAAGCCGAGCTCTACCGAATGGACTTCAGTGAGCTTCCCGGGACCTGTACGACTCCGGCTCGCAACCCGAACTGCGCGGGTCTCGTGGCCGACAACGTAGAGGCCATGTACTACCAGGTCTGGACCTTGGCGCCCGGCGGCGGTGGGTGGGCCCAGCTCACGCCAGGCGACCCGATTCCGATCGCCGCCCGCATTCGGGTCGACGTGGAGCTCGTGGTCCGGGGTGACAAGGAAAAGGAATCGGAGCAGCCCGCGGTGCTGGCCGACTTGGGCGGCGGTGTGCGGTTCCCGGACGCCGGCCGAGATCGTGTGGAGCGACAGGTCTTCCGAACCAGCGTCCAGGTGCGCAACGCCGGCATCGCGCTGAATCGATCGGGGACGTGACGTGATGAGCGAAAGAAGGTTTCGAAAGAATGAACGCGAAAGCCAGCGCGGGTTCGCCTTGCTGGTGGTGGTGCTCTTGGTGGCGCTGATGTCGATCACCGTGGCGTCGCTCTTGGACGTGGTCAACGTGGACCAGACCCTGAACTTCGCTGGACGGCGCTCGCAGCGGGCTTTCGCCATCGCCGATGCGGCCCTGGGCGAGGTGGCCGGCAGTCGGCTCCTCGAGGACCGGCTGCCCCGGGACATCACCGCGCCGAGTTCGCCGGTGCAAGCACCCGGCGAGCCCAACGAGCTCCTCAACGCTTCGGTGGTGGACGTGCTTCGGGGAACCTATGCCGGAAACGTCACCTTGGTGAAGAAGCGAAAGGTCGCCGAGAACAGCGTGAACCTGATCGAGGCGCTCGTCTACGACGTAGACCTGACGGGCGAGACCGACAGCCGCGACGCCCAAAGCCGGGTTCGGGGTCGTTTCGAGCGAATCATTTTGAGCAACGCCGGCCGCATATCGGGTTCGGCGGCCACCCGTTGAGGGGCGCAGGAGGGACGTACGGATGATGCATGCAGCGGTATGGTTCGGAATCGGTCAGGCGTTGACCGCGCAACCTTTGGACACCGACATCCTGGCCAGCAAAGGCGGCAACGCCAAGGTGATCCTGGTCGTGGACGAGTCGGGCTCCATGGGCAGCGGCTCCCTCGGCCAGGTCTGCACCAGCGGGACCGTCAACACCAAGGAAGAGCAGCTCAAGGCGGCCTTGAATGGTTGCATCGGCGACGAGGGGGTGCTCGATCTGTGGTCGAGCCAAGTCGAGTTCGCCCTGATGGGCTTTCGGGCCAGCACGGTGACCCTGCACTCGGACTTCACGCAGAACCTGGCGACGCTGGAATCGGCGGTGAACGGGCTGACCTCGAGCGGGCTCACGCCCCTGTCGAGGGCGATCCGGGAAGCGGGCAAGCACCACCAGGACTACTGGTCGGGGCCGAACCTGGCCCGGGCCCAAACCTGCGACGACCACTACCTGGTGACCCTGTCCGACGGCTATCCGAACAGCGTCGGCGCCACCATGGACTACGCCTGCGACGGAAGCGTGCCGAACGTGAACGTGCCAGCGGGCAGCCCGGAGCTCGCCTCCGCCTACCTGGCCAACAATGGAGACATGCTGTGCTCGCTCGCCGGAGAGCAGATCGTGAGCACCTTCACCATCGGCTTCGGAAACCCCGGGGACTTTTCCGAGAGCCAGCTGGACCTGATGGCCCAGGGCGAGGGCTTTTATCAATACGCATCGGACACCGACGCCCTGGCCGCCGTGTTCAACACCATCTTGCAGGCCATCGTGAACCGAGGGGCCATCACCTTCGGCAGCAGCGCGGTCAGCAACGACGGGTTCTTCACCGGCAACGACGTCTTCATTTCGGCGTTCAAGCCCATCGAGACCGGCGCTTGGCTCGGCAATCTGAAGAAGACCTGCATCGTCCCGGACCAACTCGCCAACGGGGAGTACGACGCGACTCAGCGGGACTGCCTGTTCCGGTTCGACACCGCCAAAGACGAACTGGTGACCAACGTGGACGCCAAAGACGTGTGGAGCCTGCAGCAGGGGCTCGGCGACGACGAAGCCCGGCTCGACAACGCCATGGTCGGGGGGGCGGGGGCCCGCATCTTCGCCGAGGAGTTCGGCGGGGAGGTGCCGGAGGCCAGCGTCGGCTTTTCGGACTTCTACACCCGCCGAAGCATCTACACGTGGGATCCTTCGAATCCCGGCGGAGGCTACATCCGGGTCACACCCAGCGATCTGTCCAACAGCATGACCGGGGTGGCGGGATGCACCCACCACAAGCTGATCGCCATGATGCACGGGTACGACATCGACAGCTTCGACTGCTCGAGCCTCGAGCCCCAGCATTTCGCCGAGTGGCCCATCGGCGCCATCATCAACAGCGGCTCGGCCCTGATGGCCTACGCCGAGGGCTGCGACAGTTCGGACCCGTCCTACCCGAACTGCGGCTGTTATCAGCCTGGAAACTGCGTGGTGGCGGTGGGGAGCAACCACGGCATGGTCAGCTTCGTCGACGCCGCCACCGGGAACGAAATCACCTCGATCGTGCCCGGAGATTTGTGGAAACCGGGCATGGTCACGCCCCGCGGGCTGGCTGATCTGCTCAACCAACCGAACATCAACCACAAGCGGCTTCCCACCGTCGACGGGAACCTGCGCCTGTATCACCTGGACGAAAACAGCAACGCGGTCATCGAGCCCACCGAGGACGCGTACCTGGTCGCAGGGTTGGGCCACGGCGGTTCCGCGTACTACTTCATCGACGTGAGCGAGCCCATCGGCGACACGCCGTCGGCCTCGCAAAACCCCGTGGTTCCATTGGTGCGAACGCCCCTGCCCAGCGGGGGCTGCAGTGCCGGCGACGCCTGCTGGACCGACGATCTGCGCTCGACCCAGGCGGCCCCCGCCATCGGGCGCGGCCGCTTCATCGACGTGAGCGGCTCGAACGCCGACCGCACCTTTGCGGCGTTCACCTCCGGCGGCGACTGGGAGGTGGCCGAGCCGGACGCGACCTTCGAAGAGTTTCCCGGAAGCTACACGAGCGGCGGTGCACCCGGGGCCATCTCCACCACTTCGTGCACCGACATGCTGGCCGGTTTGGGGCTCGGAACCCAGCTCTGCAACGCGTGGAACCCCTTTGGCTCCTACGATGCTCTGGTCTTTCCGGGGGGAGGAAGCCCCTTCGACTCGCCGTACACGGTGGTCGCCGACGACGTGGAGCAGATCACCGGCGTGACCTTCGACTACGTGGACCTGGAACCCGGAGACCGGGTCCGGATCCAGGATACCAGCGGGGTGGACCTGCTGGTCCTGACCGACGCCGACAACAGTCCAGGGTCCGGGGACCCGACGGTCCAGCGTTCGTTTTTGACCAGCCAGAAGACCGCTGGCGGAGACGCGATATTTCGGATCCGATTCGACACCGACGGGGTACCCGGGCCGCCGGTGGGGAACGGCATCAAGATCCGCGAGTTCGAGGTCCGCAAAAAGCCCACCCGGGTGGCCGATGGTCACCGGCCGTTCCTGGCGGTCATCGACCTGGAGCGGATGAACGGACCGGACGGGGACCCCCGGCGGGAGTTCGTGGCTCGCACCAAGTCCGGGGCCGAACTGCTCCTGGTCACCCGCGACTGCGCAGACACGGGCGTGGATCCGACCCGATGCATCGACGCCAGCGACCACGCGGTGCTCGACCGGATGGTGTGCCCGATCAGTGCGCCTCCTTCGGTGTACAGCGAAGGCGGCCTGGCCAAGGCCTTCTACTTCGGCGACTGGTGCGGGCAACTGTGGAAGGTCTATACCGAAGACCAAGGCCAGACCTGGAAGCCGCAGATCTTGCTCGAGCTGAACGAACAGTTCGACCCGTCGAGCCCGACGCCGGGCGTGGTCTCCCGCAACTTCCGGCGCTTCGAGCGGCCGGTGGACCTGTTCGTGACCGGTTGCAAGGGCGGCCGGGCTCTGGGGGTTTCCTTCGGAACCGGGAACGTGAACCGGGCGGGCGCCGACGATGACCTGGACGGCGCGTCGGCGGTGACCAACCACCACGCCGGTTTCGACGTGGTCGGAACCCTGTTCGACGACGGCACCATCACGGCCCCGGTCCGGCTGAACGAGAGCACCGCCGTCGACGCGACCTGCGCCGGAGATTGCCTGGTGGACCTGACCAACCAGGCGTCGGCCGCCGACAAATCCGCCACCGGCTACCGGGGCTTCTTTTGGGCCCTTCGAGAAGACGAACGCATGCTGCGAGACCCGCTCACCGTCGAAGGCGTGACCTTCTATCCCACCTTCCAGGTGGACGAGGTGGCCACGGCCTGCGACGCGGGCGTCGGCATCGATCGGGTGTATGCGGTTCGCAACTGCGACGCAGACCCGGTGGACGCCACCGGCGTGGGGACCGGCGGCAGTGGAGCGCAGAACCAGCGGACCGTGGTCGAGAACACCGACAGCGTGATCGGCGCCGGCCTCGCCGTGTTCACGCCGCCCGGGGGCGAAATCATCGTGAGCACCGGCAACATCGACTCCGAGTCGACGGCGAACCTGCTGCCGAATCAGGGACGTCGGGGGCCGCGC
The DNA here is from genome assembly GCA_031800475.1 of Myxococcales bacterium LLY-WYZ-16_1. Lineage (GTDB taxonomy): Bacteria > Myxococcota > Kuafuiibacteriia > Kuafuiibacteriales > Kuafuiibacteriaceae > Kuafuiihalomonas > Kuafuiihalomonas phototrophica. The sequence continues at coordinate 719 of DAPKRQ010000176.1, read as the reverse complement.
ATGCTGTACTGGCACAAGCCCGAGCTGTGAGCCGGGAAGATGCGAACGGGAGGACGAACATGAAGGACCTGATTCGACAGCTGTGGGTGGGACTGGCGATGATCGCGGTGCCGCTCGCTTCGGCGGAAGCCGCCGAACCCGGATCCGAAAAGGACGCCGAGTCGGCCGAAAGCGACTGGGAGCGTCGGGTCGAGCAGGCCCACATCGAGCGGGCCAAGACCTTGATGAAGCAGAGCCTGGCTCGGGCGCCGAAGCTCACGGACGAGCGGCGCACCCTGAAGGTCCGGATCGAAGGGTACGACGACCAGACCGTGTGCATCAGCGAGCCCTATCCGCCCGAGTTGGAGCCGGTGCTGGTGCGCATGGGGTATCGAAAGGTGGCCACCCCGCCGTCCTTTGATGCGGGCGTCCTCCACCGGGGGCGTCGATACGGTCTGCTTCCGGTGTCTTCCTCCAGCGATTTCGGGGTGGCGGCGAGTCGGGCCAAGCGGCTGATCGGCCAGCAGGTGGAGGTCGTGGTCGCCAAGCTCACGAACGGACTGTTCCAGGTGGTCGAGGTTCGCGAGATCCAAAACGAAGACGAGTGATCCCAACGTGAAAACCCGCAGTCGCAACGGATTCACGCTCCTCGAGATGGTGGTGGTGGTGGCCATTTTGGCCATCGCGGCCGGCGTCGCCCTGCCGAGCTTTTTCGCCCAGCAGCGTCGGGCCGAGTTGGG